>JAADFU010000196.1:14759-20623 GCA_013152715.1 Calditrichota bacterium | reverse complement strand
GTATTATATTTACGGCATATTTTACAGCAATATTTACCGCGCCACTTACGCTGAATTTTTGAAGATAGACTTTCCGCGGGTACCTTTTACCGCTGATTACAAATTATTCAAAACTATGGGAAAATTTGGCAAGAAGCTAACTGATTTGCACTTGCTGAAAGAAGCTGCGGTAAATCCCCCCCTTGCTAAATATCCTGTCATCGGCGAGAATGATCGGATTGAAAAAATTGAATACAACGAGAACGAAAAACGCGTTTACATCAACAAAGAAAAATATTTTGAAGGCATCGCTCCCGAAGTCTGGAATTATCATATTGGCGGATATCAGGCGCTGCACAAATATTTGAAAGATCGCAAAGGCAGAAAAATGGATAATTCGCAACACTATTGTCGTATCGTTACTGCGTTGAGTAAAACGATTGAAATTCAGGAAAAAATTGATAATATTTATCATGAGGTAGAAAATAAGCTAATCGTGTTTTGATAAAGTGAGTTACAACATTCAGAGTGCCATTTGAGAAAATAAAATTGAAGCATACAACAGGAATCAACCATGAGCCAGATTTACAAACGACTATTCACAGGTATCATTCTTGGTCTTTTTGCAGCGGCAGTAGTCATTTTGTTCACATACATTTTATTCCCCACAGTTTTTCATAAATTTGAGCTACAAACGTTGGACATGCGCTTCGCCAGAAAAATTTCTCTGCTGGAAGAGCAACGCGCGGGGGACAAAATCGAGGAAATCGTCATTGTGGACATCGACAATCGCAGCTTGAATAAATTGGGCAGATTTCATCAGTGGCCTCGGGATTATTACGCGGAAATTACCAATTATCTCACTCATGGAGGTGCGCGAGCCATCGGATTTGACATTTTATTCATGGAACGCGACATCGACCGCGTGGCGGATACCATGTTTGTTCAGGCGACAAAAGTGTCCGGAATTGTCACTCACGCGCTTTCATTTTCTCGGGCAGAGCCAGATGCCTTTCTCTACCGCATGAATTTTCCGCCCGAGGGATTCGATTTTTCGCGTCTCAGTTACGCCTTCGATCCGAAGGTCGTGGCGCAGTTTCCGCTTGCAGAACGGTTTGACGGGAAATTTATCGCGCTGTACAATGCATCAAAAAGTCTCGGATTTGTGAATTATCAGCCGGATAATGACAGCGTCATTCGAAAAATGCCTTTGTTCATGA
Organism: Calditrichota bacterium; assembly: GCA_013152715.1. Lineage (NCBI taxonomy): Bacteria > Pseudomonadati > Calditrichota > Calditrichota bacterium. The sequence continues at coordinate 19,424 of JAADFU010000196.1, read as the reverse complement.
ATTTCGCTGACCGCCTTTATCCCACTTTTGCTTTGGCGCTGATAATCAACATGTTCGATGTGGCTCCGTACGATATTTCCATCGTTCCCGGAAAATTTGTGAAAATGAAAATTCCCGCCATCGCTCCGGATGCGGCTCTGGAATTGCCCATTGACAAAAAAGGACAGATGTTAATTAATTACACTGGCACATTTCAGACATTCCGTTACGTTTCATTTTACGACGTGCTCACCAAACGCATCCCGGCGAATTTTTTTAAAAATAAAATCATTCTCATCGGTGCCTCTGCGCCAGGGCTCAACGATCTCCGTCCGGTCCCGTTTCAGGAAGCATTTCCTGGGGTGGAAATTCATGCCAATATGTTGTACAATATTTTGCACGGCGATTTTATTTATAAAAAATCCACTGCCACGAATATTTTCATTTTGATTTTGCTGTGTCTGTTCATCGGAATCGTCGCCTCATTTTTTCGCATGTGGATTAGCATCCCCCTGCTGCTGTTCGTCATCGCCGGTTTTATGGTGGCCACATTTTTTTCTTTCTGGACAAATAATCAGTGGATTGACAATGTCAGACCGTTCATCGGAATCATTGCCAGTCAAGTTGCAGTGTTAGGGTTCAAATATTTTCGAGAAATAAAAGACAAAAAACGCATCAAACAAATGTTTCAAAATTATGTTTCCCCCTCTGTGGTCAATGAGCTGCTTAAAAATCCCAATATGCTCAAATTAGGCGGCGAGCGTAAAATTGCCACCGCGTTTTTTTCCGACATCAAGAATTTTACCAGTTATTCTGAAAATCTCCAACCCGAGCAACTTGTGCAATATCTCAATGAATATCTGGCGATTTTAACCGATGTTATTCTGAAATATCAGGGCTATTTAGACAAATATGAGGGAGATGCTGTAGTAGCAATTTTCGGCGCGCCCATTCAGCAGCCGGATCACGCGATTCGTGCTTGCCGGGCGGCATTGGATATTCAAAAACGACTAAAAAAATTCCAAAAAAAATGGAAGCAACAGAACAGGCCTCCGTTCGAAACACGCATCGGTCTAAACTCAGGTCCCATGATTGTGGGCAATATCGGCGGCGTGAACCGCTTTGACTATACTGCCATCGGCGACAGCGTCAACCTCGCCTCTCGATTAGAGGGAACGAACAAAATTTACGGAACGTCTATTATTATCAGCCAGGCGACTTTCCAACTCGTGGGGAAATATTTTTGGTGCCGCGAGTTGGATTTGATCCGTGTGAAGGGAAAAGCAAAGCCGGTGCGCATTTTTCAGATCATCGAAGAAAAATCAATAGGTCTGACCAATGAGCAGAGAGCCGCCATAGAATACTTTTTGAAAGGCTTGGAAAAATATCGAATGAGAGATTTTCGCACTGCCCGAGAGTATTTTCTCAAATCGCTACAAATCGATCCGGACGACGGGCCTGCAGCTGAATTTGTTCGTCGCTGCAATTTGTTCGAAAAAAATCCGCCGCCATCGAACTGGGATGGTGTCTTTGAAATGACGACAAAATAGGAAAATGTCATGCATCCCCATTATCTGATTGACGGATACAATGTGATTCATAAAATTCCCGAGCTAAGGTCCGCCATGAAGACGAGTCTGGAAAAAGCGCGGAATGCGCTCATTCGGCGCATTCTGACGTATCTGGCGACCAAAAAAATAGAAATCACATTGATATTCGATGGTGATGATGTCGGATTTGTGGGCAATCCGTACGAAAGAAAAAGAAGATTGCACATTTATTATTCTCATGCTCCGGAAAAAGCAGATCCGCTTATTAAACGATTTATTCGGCAAAAAGCGGATTCGGCGCAGCTTTTTTTGGTGACTGAAGATAATGACCTGATCAATTTCGGCAAATCACGCGGAGTGAAAAATATTTCACCGGCTCAATTTTATCAACTGCTACGCAAAGAAGCCCAACAAACACAGTTAGATCAAAAATTTGACAAACCAATGACTGAAGAAGACCTGGCGACATGGCTGAAAATTTTCGGAGAAGGAGAAGATTAGTGAAAGCGCGCGAAAAAACAAGCGCTCAGTTGCTGCAGAAGCGCAAATTTTATGTGCGCGCGCTGGTATTTTTCACGGTGTTCATGCTGTTGGCGTTCAATCTGGCGAGCTGGCTTTTTTTGAATAGAATGAATCACTATCTGGAACAGGAACTGGAAAAACGATTGAAAGCGATTGCGAATTTGTCCGCGCAGAAAATCGAAACTGACTACATGGATGCCATTTACTCACCTGACGAACGTTCGCTGGGCGGTTTGCTTTTGCGACCTTTTCTCAGCCGTTTGATTTATGATTTTGAACTGGAATCTGCTTTCATCATTAATGCGCAAAATCAAGTTTTAATCGATGCGCAAAATAAATTTCCCGATGAACAGCAACTGACCTATCTGGAACAGGACAGTACAATTCTGGAAGAAGCCTGGTCAGGATCGCTGGCAGCGTCGCCCATTCATATTGTGGAAGGGAATAAATTCAAAAGTGTTTACGCGCCGCTGCGCAACGAATATTTTGAAGTGTCGGCAGTGCTCGTTCTGGAAGCGAGCGCGGATTTCTTTCAATTGCTGGATCTTTTTCGGCGGGGACTTATCCTCGGCGGACTGGTGAGTCTGGGGCTGATTGTCGTTTTTTCATTTTTCATTTCCTGGATGGTTTCACTGCTGATTCGCACGCACGATCAAATGCAGCAATCGGAAAAGTTGGCCGCCATGGGACAAATGGCAGCCTCCATGGCGCATGAGATCCGCAATCCGCTGGGAATCATCAAGGGCACCGCCGACGTGCTCAAAGAAAAATATGCGCCCAAAGACAAATCCGATGAACTGTTCGACTTCATTTTCGCCGAAGTCCAACGGCTGAATCATCTCGTGAATAATTTTCTCTCTTTTGCCAGAGAGCCGAAATTGAACATTGCACCGCAAAATTTGAACGCTGTCATCGAAAAAGTCATCCATGCGGCGCAGCGGGACAGTCAGGAAAATTCGGCAAAAATTAGCTTTGCACCTGACGAAAAATTGCCACAGATATCCATTGACGAAAATGCGCTGCAACAGGTTTTGTTCAATTTGATTCTCAATGCGCAACAGGCAATTTCCGATGAAAACGGAGAAATTACCGTTCGCCTGGATAAAGCACAAACGCGAAAAGGTGCCTTTGCCCGTATTTCCGTTCAGGACAACGGCGAAGGAATCGAAGGCGATGTTGAGAAAATTTTTGAGCCTTTTTTTACGACAAAATCTTCCGGTAGCGGTTTGGGGCTTGCCATCAGCCGGCAACTCATCGAAAAACACGGCGGTTGGATGGAAGTCATTTCCGAGCCGGGAAAAGGGACGACATTTTTCATTTATCTTCCTTTAAAATGAGGGATTGATATGCAGGGAAAAATTTTAGTCATTGACAACGAACGACGCATGTGCCACGTTTTAAAAAGCGCACTGGAAATGGACAATCATCAAGTGGAACTAGCGTACGATGGCGAAGCTGGTTTGAAAAAATTCAGCCAAAATGAATTTGATGTCGTGATTACGGATTTGAAGATGCCCGGACAAGACGGCCTGGCAGTATTGGATCAAGTAAAAAAAATCTCTCCGCAGACAGAAGTCATTTTGATGACTGCCTACGCCACAGCGCAGACCGCGGTAGAGGCGATGCGAAAAGGAGCGTACGATTATCTGATTAAACCGTTCGACATGATTGAGCTGAAGCTTAAAGTGAAACAAATTCTGGAAAAGAAAAATCTTGCCACCGAAAATGTCAATTTAAAAGAGCGGTTGCGCGATAAGTTTTCCCTGGACAATATCATTGGCCAGAGCGAAGCCATGCAGCAGGTCTATCGCATGGTGGAAAAAGTCGCGCCTACCGACGCGACCGTACTCATTCGCGGGGAGAGCGGAACAGGGAAAGAATTGATCGCTCAGGCGATTCATCAACTCAGTCCGCGCGCAAACGCCACATTCATGGGGGTAAACTGCGCTGCGTTGGCAGACACTTTGTTGGAGAGCGAACTTTTCGGACACGAAAAAGGCGCTTTCACCGGAGCGGAAAGGCAAAAACGGGGCAGGTTTGAATTGGCGCACGGCGGCACGCTTTTTCTTGACGAAATTGGCGACATTTCTCTGGCAACGCAGGTGAAATTGCTGCGCGTATTGCAGCAAAAAGAAATTATGCGCGTCGGTGGCGAAGAAGTCATTCCCGTTGACGTACGGACAATTGCCGCGACCAATCGCAATTTGGAAGAAATGATGAAAAACGAACAATTTCGCGAAGACCTCTACTATCGGCTGAATGTATTTCCCATTCAGTTGCCGCCGCTCCGAGAGAGGAAAGAGGATACCCCTGATTTGATTGCTCATTTTTTGAAAAAAAATAATGTTCCCGAAGATAAAATTGACGCGAAAACAATTAATGCTCTCATGAAATATGACTGGCCTGGCAATATTCGTGAACTGGAAAATATCGTCGAACGAATGATCATCATGGCGGGAGATGAAACCATTACCCCGGAACTGCTGCCGCCGCACATAAAAAGTTTCGTGCCCACAGGCGGGACGCTTACATTTGACATTCCGTCGGAAGGAATTTCCATCGATGAGGTCGAGAAAAATTTGATTTACTCAGCGCTGGAAAAAGCAGGCGGAAA
>JAADFU010000196.1:0-14669 GCA_013152715.1 Calditrichota bacterium | reverse complement strand
GTCCTGATTCAATTTTGACAGGTCATCTGTTTTGAAGAACAAAATTTCACTTGAAAATGATTGATTATTTTGATATATTTAGTAAAGCTATTTATGCCCGAGCTATTTTAAAAATCAAAGCTATTTTGCACTAATTTTGACAGACAAATTTATCAAGAGGATTAAAATGATAAAAGTAGAAGAAATAATTGCTGCAATCGAAACGTTACCTCATGACCAATACAACAAATTTAAAAAGTGGTTTTTGCAGAAAGAGTGGGAAGAATGGGATAGACAAATAGAAATAGATTCGAGAGCAGGAAAACTTGACTTTCTTATCGAGGAAGCATTAGAAGAAAAGCGAAAAGGAAAGCTTGAGGAAATTTGAATGCATCATTCCACAGAACGATTTCGAAAACTTCTGTTGAAACTGCCAAAATCAACTCAAAAAATTGCAGAACGCAATTTTCAATTACTGAGAATTAATCCTAAACACCCATCGCTTCATTTCAAAAAAACAGGAAAGTTCTGGTCAATCCGAATTGGCTCTTCGTACCGAGCTCTTGGAATAAAAGACAACAATGATTTTATCTGGACATGGATAGGATCGCACGATCAATACGAAAAAATGATAAAAAAATAACTCGTTAATTTATTTGCATAAAATTTACTAAGGCTGCATCAAAAGTCTAAAATATAGAAAACCACTAAAATAAGAAAGAACGCACAGAAAAAGCCAAGTAATTATTTACTAATTCATAACTCTGCGAACTCCGCGCCTTCTTTTTTTTCTCTGCGGTTTAAAAATTGTTTTGATACAGCCACTTGTTGCTTCAAAAATTATCAAGCCGCAACCATCTCTAATTCCGGCTCCGAAGTTCTTAATGCGATTTTTAGCTCGCCGACCAATTCGTCAAATAATTCTTTTACGGAAACAATCTTTTTGACGCGATACGCATTTTGACCGCAGAAAATGAGTCCATTTTCTGTGTCGCCGGACCAGGAATTCAGCAGGGCTTTGGCGATGCAGTATTTTGCTTTGTCGGCTTTGCAGGCGGACAAACAATGATAGGGGCACTTTATTCTTGCCGATGCCTTTTGTTCGACACCTTTCAAAAACGGATTCCGAATGGCTCTGCCCGGCAAACCGACCGGACTCTTCATGATCACAATATCTTCTTCGTGAGCGTCGACGTAAGCCTGCTTGAATTCCAGCGATGCATCGCACTCATTTGTAGCGACAAAACGAGTTCCCATTTGTACCCCGGAAGCGCCGAGTTGCAACATGCGGGCAATATCTCTTCCCGTGTAAATTCCGCCCCCGACGATGATGGGAATCTTTTGTCCGTATTTATCTTCGTAAGGTTTGATCGCTTCCAGCACTTCCGCTAATAATTTATCCAGCGGGTAATTTTCGATGTGATCCAACTGCTCATTGGAAAAACCAAGATGTCCGCCTGCCAGAGGACCTTCCAGCACAAAGCCGTCGGCGACTCTGCCGAAGTGTTTGTCCCAACTGCGCAAAATCAAGCCAGCCGCACGGCCGGAACTCACAATCGGAACCAGACTTACAGACTCGTCCGGAACCAGACGCGGCAGCCGCAGCGGCAGTCCGGCGCCGACAACAATCATTTTTATGCCCTCTTTGACCGCTGTTTTGATGAGATCGGCGGCATTGCTGAGCGCCTCCATGACGTTTACTGCCAGCGCGCCTTTAGTCATCATTTTTGCCTTGTGAATTTCTCTGGTGAGTGCCTCGCAGGAGACTCTCTCGTATTCTTTACCCCGAACGTTGATATCTCCCAGCGCGATACTGGAAATTGTTCCGATTCCCCCCTGATTTGCGACAGCAGACGCCAGACCAGATAGTGAGATGCGCACTCCCATGCCGCCCTGGACAATGGGAATTTCCGCAGTGAGATTGCCGATTTTTAATTTGGGAAGTTTCATCCTGTTACCTCAAAATTTTTCTTTCAAATTGCACTAAAATTGATTATCTTATGGCAAGCGCATTTTGATTTTAGCTTCCTTAAATATACAAACTTTTTTTCAAAAGAACTGTAAAACAAATGTAAAACTTCGGAAAGAAGCTAAAAATGAAAAACTGGAAATTTTATCTGCATCCCATGGCAATTTTCATCGTCGCGCAATTGGCATGGCTTTCCCTCGTAGGGATGTGGATTTATTGGTACACATCAAATTACATCATTTTTGAAAAAGTCGGCAGCAAAATTTCTCCGCAAATTATTTCCAGAACGGCGAACATTATCGTGCTGGTCATCGGATTAATTTTGCTCGTGGCGATACTGGCGGGCATGTATTTAATTTTTATCTATCTGAACCGCCAGATCAGTCTCACAAAACTTTACGACAATTTCATCAGCAATGTCACGCACGAACTAAAATCGCCGCTGGCTTCGATTCAGTTGTATTTGGAAACCATGAAAATAAGAAAAATTCCGGCGGAGAAGCAACAAGAATTCATCGATCTGATGATTGCCGATGCCGAGCGGCTGCAAAATTTGATCAATTCTATTTTGAAATTATCTTCGCTGGAATCCCGTAAAAGCGCCTATTTTTATCAAATTTTTGACGCTGATTCTTTGATCAAATCCCTGATCGCCGAATCCATCGAGCAGTTAAAAATACCTTTGAACTCGGTCCTCGTCAAAGGCGCAGCTCCCTGCAAGTGTGCCGCTGACAGTGATGCTTTGAAAATTGTGTTCAACATCTTGGTTGATAATGCCAACAAATATAGCCGGGGCAAATTGCAATTAACGATAAATTATTTTTGCACCTCAAAAAATATCGTTATTGAATTCATTGACGAAGGCATTGGTATCTCCCATGAAAATCAGAAAAAAATTTTCAAAAAATTTCAACGAATTTACCACCCAAATACACCGAATGTCAAAGGCACTGGTTTGGGGCTTTATCTGGCGAGAGAAATTTTGCGGCACCACGGCGGCAAAATTTCCGTGTTCAGCGAAGGCGAAAATAAAGGCGCCACTTTTCAACTGCAACTACCGATTTTTCCTAAATCAAAAAAACGCTATTTACAAAATCTGTTAAAAATTTCAAAAACAAATAACGATCTCGAGATTTAGCCATGAAAGATGCAAAAATCAAAGGAAGCAAAATTTTATTAGTCGAAGACGAAGAAGCGCTGGCTGTGGGTCTGGAATTTAATTTGACGGAGGAAGGCTATTCCGTAGTCAGAGCCGAAGATGGGAAAAAAGCGCTTGAACTTTTCGAAAAGCAGGAGTTCGACCTGATAATCCTGGACATCATGCTGCCGTACTACGACGGTTTCGAAGTTGCCAGGATTATTCGGGAAAAATCACCGCAAATTCCCATTCTGATGCTCACAGCAAAATCTGCGCCGGAAGACCTGGTGCACGGGCTGGCGCTTGGCGCGGACGATTATTTGACAAAGCCGTTTCATCTCGAAGAACTGCTGGCGCGTGTCAAAGGTATGCTCAGGCGCAAAATGTGGTACAAAGGTATTTCTGACATTCGCTCTATCTTCCGTTTTGGCGAGAACGAAGTGAATTTTGAGAATTTCAGCGCGCGCAACAAAAACGGTTCTTTCAAACTGACTATGCACGAAGCCATGCTGTTGAAATATTTGATTGAAAATAAAAATAAAATCGTTTCGCGACAAGAATTGTTAAAAAATGTCTGGAACATCACTTCTCAAATCGACACGAGGACAGTGGACAATTTTATCGCCCGGCTGCGAAAATATTTTGAACCAGACGCGGCGAACCCGATCTATTTCAAAAGTGTCCGCAGCGCCGGTTACATGTTTAGCGACGATCAGTGAACAAAGAGAAATTTTACTTGTATTTTTTCGATTTTTTTCTTAATTACAACTATAATTCACCCCTTCATTCCACTGATTAATTTAGAGAGCTTGCCATGAAATTCAAAACAATCTTTTTCATTTTGACTCTACTGCTTGTTTCTTCCTGTTCAAAAATTTTGTACAAAGGCCCTGGCTATCGAATCAGCAAAGAACAAAAATTAGCCAAGAAAGCCGGCAAGAAAATCGACAAATGCATTCAGGAAAACATGTCCGAAGACGTGAAGGGACCTGTGCCCGTCAACACAAAAATTGACTCCATCCACGTGGATACCGATTCACTGAAGCTGGACGTCTTTCTCTCCAAAAATTTTTCTTACCAGCCGTTCCGAAACAGTTCCGTTGAGTACATTTACGGTCTGTTCAAAAAATATCTCGGCAGGTCTTTTCGAAAATACAAATTCACTCTTTTCGCGCTGGAGGAGCCAATCGAACGTCTCGTCCCAAATTACTTTCGCAAAAAAGAGAAATTCGATGAATCCAGACTGCCGCGGGAAAAAGAACGAACAATTTTGCCTATCGTGCAAAATGAAAACAAACGCGCCTGGCGACCGACAAAGGGGCTTTTTAACCGCAACATTGCGCTCTGGCACAGCCACGGTTTCTACTACACCCGTTCCAAAGACCGTTGGGAGTGGCAGAGATCGCGGCTATTTTGTACCGTGGAAGATTTATTTCCCATGTCTTTCACCATTCCCTATTTGATTCCCATGCTGGAAAACGCCGGCGCAAATGTTTTCCTTCCCAGAGAGCGAAGCCTGCAAATTCAAGAAGTGGTTGTGGACAACGATCTTTCTGAAAAATCCATTGGCAAGGGAGAGTATCGCGAATTTCCGCCTGAAAAATGGCAGCAAGGCGGCGTTGGCTTTGCTGTGGGAAGTCCCCCGTATCCGGCAAATTTGAATCCGTTTTTGCAGGGCACATTCCGGAAATGTTTGTCCGACACTGTCGTTTCCGCCTCGGTGCAGTGGATTCCCGAAATTCCGGAAACTGGAACGTACAGCGTCGATGTTTCTTATCATCACGATGCAGAAAATGTAGATGATGCGCACTACACGGTTTTTTACCTGGGCGGGAAAACGGAATTTTTGGTCAATCAAAAAATTGGCGGAGGAACCTGGGTTCATCTGGGCGATTTTAAATTTGAAAAAGGTCTGCATCCGGAGAAAGGCAGTGTGCTGCTCGACAACAAAAGTCGTACGTCGGGCAAAGTTGTCACTGCTGACGCGGTGCGTTTTGGCGGCGGCATGGGAGATATCGTCCGCGGCGGCAGAGTCAGCGGCAAACCACGATTCGCGGAAGCGGCGCGTTACTATTTGCAATATGCCGGAATGCCGGACACGCTGGTGTACCGCCTGAATCAAGACACCAGCGATTACAAAGACGATTATCAATCTCGCGCTGAATTTGTCAATTATTTAAAAGGTAAACCTTTTGGCCCCAACAAAAATCGAAATACCGCAGGCCTGGGAATCCCCATCGATCTTTCTCTGGCGTTTCACACCGACGCCGGAATTGACACCAGCGACGGCATTATCGGCACGCTGATGATTTACTCGCTCACGGATGCCGAAACTTTGCGCGTTTTTCCTGATGGCGTGTCCCGGCTGGCAAATCGCGATCTGGCGGATATTTTGCAGACACAAATTGTCAACGACATCCGAAAAATATATCGTAAAGATTGGAGGCGACGGGCGCTGATGGACGGCGATTACAGCGAAGTGTGGCGGCCCAATGTGCCGGCGTCGCTGCTGGAATTGTTGTCTCATCAAAATTTCAAAGACATGCAGTACGGCCTGTTTCCGCAGTTTCGCTTCGATGTGGCGCGCGCGATTTACAAGGGCATGCTCCGATTTCTTGCTACGGAATACGATGAAGATTACGTGGTACAGCCGCTGCCCGTCTCTCACTTCTGCGCCGAATTTTTGAATGGCTCTGATGTGCTTCTGCGCTGGAAACCGGTGCTCGATCCGTTAGAACCGACGGCTATGCCGGAAAAGTATGTTGTCTATGTTCAGCGGGAGGGATTTGATTTTGACAACGGGCGTCTCGCTGACAGCACGACTTTTGTGATTAAAAATTTAGAGCCGAACGTCATTTATAGCTTCAAAGTTACGGCGATCAACGCCGGCGGAGAGAGTCTGCCCTCGGAGATTTTGTCCGTTTGCCGAACCAATTCTCCGGAAAAGCCCGTGCTCATCGTGAATGGTTTCGACCGGGTGTCGCCACCGGAAATCATCGCCAAACCCGGTTTCAAAGGATTTGCCACTTTTCTGGACGAAGGGGAGCAAGACAAAATCGGTTTCAATTTTGTCGGCGGCCAGTTCGATTTTGAGCCTCATTCCATGTGGCGCACCAATGACGCGCCAGGTCACGGCGCCAGTCACGCCAATTTTGAAGCGCAATTGATTGCCGGAAATTGTTTCAATTATCCGCAAATTCACGGCGACGCCATTCGCAGCGCCGGATTCGGGTTCGTCAGTTGCAGCGATGAGGCAGTGATGGACGGAATAGTTGATTTGAAAAAATACAAAATTGTCGATTTGATTCTGGGAGAAGAAAAACGGTTGGCGCAGCCGGAAGTGATTCCGGGAAACAATCCCGTGCTCGCCATTAATCGCAATTATCAGGCATTTCCTTTTGCGCTGCGAAAAAAAATCCGCGAATTTTTCGGGCAAGGTGGCAATCTTTTTGTCTCCGGCGCTCATCTAATTTCCGATCTCATGTCTTTCCCACCGGATTCCATCGATAACTACATGTTCGCCCGAGACGTACTCAAACTTGCCTGGCAGACAGACCACGCCGCTGTTACCGGAAAAGTTTTTTGCGTGGATTCTTTGTTTCTCGACCGATTCGCGACCATTTCTTTCAATACCGAAGTCCGCGACGACATCTATCGCGTCGAGTCGCCGGATGCTTTTGATCCGGTCGGTGAGGCGAAACGTTTGTTCCGCTATAGCGAAAATCGCTTCTGTGCCGCGACCAGCTATTTTGGGGATTACGGACTTGTAGTGTTTGGATTCCCTTTTGAAACGATCGTTGAGCAGAGTCAGAGAAATAAGGTTATGCGGCAGATTTTGCAGAGATTTTTGATTGAAATGCGAGAAAAATAGAGAAAAATCAATCAAATAAAAACGGCGGCAAACTTTTTCACTGAAAATCTGCCGCCGTTTGCTTTCTTGAAATAAAAACTATTTGACTTCAAAAATTCTGGCTGCCTGATAAGAATTGCCAAATTGGTCTGAAGTTTTTACGATAATTTTGTGAATTCCTTTTGGCAAATCTTCCGGCAGGGGAGCCGTCCAGATGTGGCTGGCGGCTTTGGGATTGATCCATGACGGCGTGTTTTTCTGCGGCAGAGAATAGAGTAAGTCAAAATAGGGATCTTTGAACTTCTCGCGCGTCATCTTCAGCCACGGCGCGTTGTCCAGAGAAAATTGCGTCACAGATTTTTCGCTGCCATCGTAAACATTGACGATAATTTTTTTGTACCGCAAACTGTCAGAGTTCATGACGCCGCGGGGGTATGAAATTCGCATTTGTTCGGTCGCCGGTTTACTTGCCGGTTTGAATTTTTCCGAATAGTTCGCATCGGAAAAAGTGAAAATGTGATACCCGTTCGGAGTGCCGTCTTCCTCGGTGGCGAGAGGAATGCCACGATAATCTTTAGGCCCGCTCCACCAGGCGCCGCAGCCGGCAGCACAGAGCATTTCGTGCAACGGTTCGCTACCCTGCCAGCCCATCTTTTCATCGAGAAAATAATGTTCGATGATGTGCATGTGTCCCGCCAGAGCCAGCAGATGTTTTCGCGGGTAGAGCAATGTGAATAATTTTTCTCTGTCCGTAACATTGAGCCCCTGATTGATTCCGTCTCCGTAATAGAGAGGAATGTGCATGGCAACAACGACTAATTTGTCGTTTGAAACATGAGCCAGGTCATTTTTCACCCATGCGAGTTGTTTCTCGCCGATGAGACCTTTGTAATGGACATGACCTTTCTCATCTTTGCCCAGATAATAAACATCATCGAGCGCGACGAAGTGGACTTTGCCGTAGTCAAAAGAATAATAATTAGGGCCATAATATTTTTTGTAGGTTTCATTGGAATAGTGATCGCCTTTGGCGTCGTAGTTTTCGTCGTGATTGCCGGGAAGATAATAGACCGGAATGCCCACCTGCGCCAGCACAGCGTTTTGTTTGTCGTAAATTTTTAAATTATCAAAAACAATGTCGCCGAGCACGAGCATGAATTTTGCGTCGGTACCGACCATTTCCGTGATAACGTCATCGCGGAGATAACCGATTTCTTTTTCATTTCGCGATTGCGGGTCGCCGAAAATGATCGCCGAAAAATTGCCGGATTCTTCATCTTTGTAAAGTGGGAAATTGAGTTTGTCCGGCAATGTCCCGGTCGGTGGGATCCCGGCATGTTTGAGCTTCGGAGAGCCTTTCGGTTGATGAATGTAATAAAATTGCGGAATGTTATTTTCATTCACCGGTGTCATCCAGCCGGCAGGTTTGCTAATGAAAATGATTGTCTCGTCCGAAACTTTAATTTTGTAATGACCATTTTCATCGGTTGCCACAACATCTTTTTGGTTGGAAACCATCACGCCGGGGATGCCCGGTTCGCCGGCATCGAGTTTCTGATTTTTATTGAGATCGTGAAAAACAGTGCCGGAGAGGGTTTTGGAAAAAATAAAAGTTGGAGCGATAAAAAGTACAAAAACGAAGATGAAAAAGAATTTTTTCATGGTGGACTCCCAATGCTATTTTTCAGTATTTGGCTACGGGGCAAAGGTGTGTTCCACCTAAAAGGTGGAGTACACCTTTATACACCTATTTGATTACCATAAATTTTCGAGTCTGCGCAAAATCGCCGGAAGTCATGCGGTAGAAAAAAACGCCACTGGGTAGCATGCTTGCGTCAAAGTTGATTTCATGTATTCCTTTCTCCAAATCTGAATCGAGGACAGTCGCAATTTCACTGCCCCGAATGTCAAAAATGGAGATTTTTACGTGGACTGCTGTTGGCAAATGGAATTGAATTTTCGAACCGGAATTAAATGGATTGGGATAATTTTGCGATAAATAAAACTGATCCTCATTGATTGCATTTGATTTTGATAATTCGACATCAGTGTTGATGCTCAGATATGCGCTGCTCATAATGGCGATTGGCTCACCGAATGAATGAAATAACCGCAGACGGATGGCGTAAAGCCCGGACTCAAGATTTGAAGTATTCCAGATTTCCAGAGTGTCATTAATGACTTGCTCTTTGTGCACAATTCCCATGGGCCGCCAGTTCGGTTGCTGAAAATGTTCGGCAAAAGCGAGGTCATAGCCATCAAATTGAATCGGATTTTCAGGACCTTTTATGAGCTGCGCCGTTCCGATTACAGGGATAAGATCATCCACGGGGCCTTCAATGCGCGGAATTTGCATTTCAAAAATGATAGAATTTGAATGAGCTTCGGGTTTGACAGAAGTGGCTGTGTTGGCAATGAGCATGACGCTCGATTCGTCGGCATCAATTTCGCTGCCCCAAAAAGCTGCCTCAGCGCCGACGAGTACGCTGTAATTCCGGGAAATGACCTGCGAGCGGATGAGCGAGCCGATGACCAAAAGTTCCGACTGATTAAAAGCGCCGAGGTAGCCGCCGGTGCCATCGCAAACCGAATTAAAAATCTGAACGCGCGAGCTATCCTGTGCCAGAAGTTCTCCGAAGACGCAATTTTGCACCGTAAGTTTGCTCTCTGCCTGCGCGTAAAAACTCCACGTGTGCACTTCTGTGTTCACTAACCGCAGATTTCTGTCCGGAATTGCGATCTCATCGTCCGTGTGTTTTGATTCATTGGTGATGTTTTCCACGGTGATGGAATCCGGCTTTGTAAAAATCATCCCGATGGTGCGAAATTCGCTATCCCGAAAAGTGGCGTCAGAGCCGGTCATGGACATGAGCCCCCACATGACATTGGTGCAACTATCGACCTCCATCGTGTACGGAATGCCGCTAATCTCAGGTTCTGTGGCGGAAAAAGTCCAGTGGCTGATGAGCGTATCTGCCGGAAGTGACATATCCACCGAACTTTCGTCCGGCAGAACGAGCCAGATGAGCAGAAGGTCAGAATTTTTGATTTGTAAATCAGTATTGGAGAAACAGAGAAATTCTCCGGGCACTTGAGTGTCCGCAATTTTTGCGCGGGCATTTCCGAGAAGGGCTGTTGTGATGAAACCTTTTTCAATTTGACAATTTTCCAGTGAATAATAAGCACTGTCGATAAAAGCGTTGCTCCAGCTCTGTCCGCTTGATTGAAATGTGACCCCGTGAAAATTCAATTCCCCGGATTCAAGGGCAAAAGCATCGTGTTCGTAAATATATTCCTGTACAACAGTGAACGTCCCGCCGGTGACGTTCATCTGACCATGTCCGAGAATACGAATGTCGCCGTTTATTTTGAAATCGGCGGAGTCAATATTCAGAATTCCGTTGTTTACAATGAGAATGTCTCCGTCAAGAGAATAGTCTCCTGAAATTGTTACAATTTCATTGGGATCAAGATACCCGACAACGAGATCGCCATTTTGAGGTTTGAAAGACGAGACTGACAGAGATTTTTTTATTGAAATGATTTTTTTTAATGCTTTTGCCGTTGAACTTTGCCAGGAGATATCAGGACCAGCGTGGGCGATGGTGGCAAAAAATATGGCAAACGAAATAGATAAAGTAAATTTTTTCATGGGAATTCCTTTCATTTATCATTTTTGTCGCTATTCAGGCATGGTATCTGTCACGCCAATCCCGTTGATTCGATGCGGCGTTTTTTTCTCAAATTTTAAAGCGATTTCCCACCATTCGCCCGTGGATTTAGATTGGACTTTCAGCGTCAGTCGATTGTCCCCGGTTTTGGTAATTTTTTGCAGCAGGACATTCCCGATTTTCCGGCGATCATTTTCGATCATTTTCAGCAGCCGCTCCATTGTGACTCGCTTGAGAAAATCGGGCGCAAAATGTTGTTCAATGAGTGCTTGCGTCGCATCCTTGTTCTTGATGCGATAAATTGTCAAAAGCGCCAGGGCATGAACGCCTATCGGTGATTTCTGCAATTGATTTAACGACAAAATTTCTTCTTTCTCCGGCGGCAGATCGTACGGCTCGTTGAAAACGATACACGCAATGTCTCCGGTGATGCGGAAAGCCGGTTTCCCGGCAATATTTGACATGGCGATAATTACGACATTCTCGTCCACATAGCGGCGAAAGTCAGCGGCGAAAATCGTATTTCCGCCGTCGTGAGCAATGAGTTTAGTGCCGCGATTGGTGGTAAAAAGCGCCCAACCGTAGCCGTAATACGATTCCGCATTTTCACCTTCGCGCACGTGAGGGTAGTAATAGAGCCACTTTGACGAATCTGAAAGTACAGCGTTTCCCTTCAGCGCCAGATGCCATTTGTAAAGGTCTTTCACCGTGGACAAAATTCCCCCGTTGGCGCGCAAATTCCAGTAAGGTCCGTCCGGAGCTTGCGGATGATCAAGAAGAGTACCCCAGTCGCTCCCGCGGCGGTAGCCGTGCGCCAGGGAATCTGGAATCCAGTGCGGCAAACGATAGCCGGTGCGCGTCAGTCCGGCGGGCGCGAACAGATTCTTTCGCAGGTAGGTTTCGTAATTCTCGCCACTGACAATTTCAATGATGGCGCCCAGCAAGCTGTAGCCCACGTTAGAATATTTGTACGAAGTTCCGGGCTGAAAAAGCAACGGGGTTTCCATGGCGCGGCGAATGAATTTGTCCCTGTCAATTTTTTCAAAATCTTCGCCGATGGCTCCGGGAAAACCAGCGCTGTGAGTCAACAAATGGTGCAGCGTGATTTTTTGTTTGTCCTCCGGGACGTCAGAAAAATATTTATTGATAGGATCTTTCACGGACAGTTTCCCTTGTTCCTGCAATTTCAAAATAGCGGCGGCGGTGAATTGTTTGGTGATGGAGCCGATCGTAGATACTGTATTTTCCGTGAACGGGATTTTCTTTTCGTAATTGGCAAAGCCATAGCCGCGCGCGAGCCAGATTTTGTTGTTCTTCGCCACTAACAGTGAACCGGAAAAGCCCGTTTTCTCAAGGCGGGTCATGTATTCTTCGATTTTTTTTACTGTTTTTGATTGCTCAGACTGAAAAATAGAACAGTTCCACGAAGTTAAGAACAAAAGGGTAAGCAGAAAAGAAGCGAATCCGATTTTCTTCATTTATCAAACCTCAATATTTTTGAAATTGTTGGTTTTTTACAGGAACGTTCGGGTCGCAAAAGTTGTTACAAATAGTACTTGAAATTTAACAGAAAATAAGCTAATTTGCAAGCAAAAAGAAAACTCAGGAGAAAATTGTCATGAGCGAGCAGTCTATTGAACAATGGCAGCAGGAAAGGCTGCGTTTAAATGATCTGGTTTTCAAATATGCGGACCTGGAGACAAAACGATTTTTCAGCCTCGACGGACAGGTTTACCGCGAAGGCGCTCTGCCGAAAAAGACAAAGGAAATGATGGGACTCGTCGCCTCGCTGGTGCTGCGTTGCGATGACTGTGTGAAATATCACATTATTCGCTGTTTTGAAGAAAAAGTTTCCGACGGGGAACTGGAAGAAGCGCTTTCCATTGCTCTCGTCGTCGGCGGTTCGATTACCATCCCGCATCTGCGCCGGGCTTATGAGACCTGGGATGAACTAAAAAATAAATAGCCAGGCTGCTGCTCGAAACAAAACAAATTGTTTGACGTATGTCAAAGAAAAAACAGAAGATAAAAATTGGAGTATACCATGCGAAAATATCCGGCGAAGTTTTATTTTGGATTAGGCGCTATTTTGTTGGGATTAATCATTCTGATCGATAACCTGGGCTGGCTGAATATTGATGAAAATTTCTGGTGGGGATTGGCATTCATTGTGCTGGGAGCTCTGCTGTTGCGAGTTTACCGCATCGACAAAAACCGCAAAGGCCCGCTTTGGGTCGGATTGGGATTTCTGGTTGGCGGTGCCCTTTTTTGGATAAACGCCATCGCCGGGCTTCCCGGCGACTGGATTGGTATTATTATCTTGTGGTTTTTAGCCGCTGCATTTGCTTCAATATTTTACCAAAAAAATTCCCGTTGGTGGGCGGCGCTCATTGCCGGCATTTTATTCACCAGCGGCGCACTAAACTTTATTGAAAGCTACCGCCTTGTGCCGAGAGTCACTTTTACGCATTCATCTTTCTTTTGGGCGTCAGTTTGACTTTTTGGTTCTTGTACCTCATCCGCGATGAACAGAATCGACTCGACTGGGCCAGCTACGTCGCCATGTTGACGGCTATTTTTTCATTTTTTGTACTGTCCGTCGAATGGCACAGCCCCGTTGCCGATATTCTGTTGCCGGTGTCGATTATTTTGGGGGGAGTGTTTTTGATTTTTGTTAGGAAGTGACGGGGGAGTCAAGGACGCCAAAAGAACGCCAGCGGAATTGGCGTCCGACCTAAATATCCCCACTCTTGCCAATATTTTAAATATATCCGCTTTCTCAAAAATACATGGCACAGTGGTCAATTCTATTTTTTAATTCTTATTAGTCCTGAAAGGTTGCCAGATATTTTCAAAAATATAATTGTCCGTCCGGACTTCTTTTACCTCACTATCTTCTTCAACCCAAATAATTTCTTTTTTATCCTCATAATCAAAATCCACCGTTCGTTTGAAAGGCTTCCCGCGGGATGTAGAGCAGCCTAACATCCGTGCCCTGTCTACCCCAGGCGGCTTCATCTTTGATATAAGGCGCCGACCCCATTTCAGACTCAAAACCTAACTACTTAAAATAGCCGTTTTATTTTCTTATCTTTTCGATTTCATTTGCAATTTCTTTAAAATCAGGATTCCCTAACCAGGTATGTCTTTCTTTGGAATAATCTCCGTGCCCTTTGTCTCCGTATTGCAGAAATCGAATCATACCCACCACGCCAAGATTTTGCCCTAAAGCTTCTATGCCGGCAATGCGTATTTCTTGCAGGGTTTGTTTTTTTGCTTTCGCTTCCATTATATGATCTCCTTAATCCAATCTAATGGATTATTCACTTTTACATTTATTTTGTCAAAATTTTGACGCAATTTTTTTAAGAGCTGATCATCGGTAGTCAGAAAAATATCCGCCGGCCCGCTTTCAGCGCAGGCTATGTGCAGTGCATCGAAACTTTTAACGCCCAATTCTTGTATTTGTTTAGCTCTTTCTAATATTCCTTCATTGATTTGAACGTAATCGATCGCTTTTGAAAGCATGAATTGCACTTTCGCTTTTCTTTCCGGATCGGGAATCTTGTTTATCTCATAAAAAATACCATCGCTATTTACTAAACGCCACTGGCCAATTTCGATAAATTTCATGATAGATAAAATAGCCTCCGCTTCCAAATGAATTCTATCCTGCGTTTGATCGTCAAAAGGCCGATTCAAACAACAGACATCAAGATAAATTTTCATCGAGAGATTCCTCTTTTAATTTACAAAAGCAACAACGAACGACCAAGCAAAAAAGAATGTTACAAATACTATCTGAAATTTACGAGAAAATAAGCTAATTTGCAAGCAAAAATAAATCATGGGAGAAAAATCTCATAAGCAGACAGAGAGTGGTTTTTGGCCGCCGCATTTGCTCCAATTTTCATGCAAAAGAATTCCCTTGGTGGGCGGCTCATCGCCGGCATTTTATTCACCAGCGGCGTACTAAACTTTATTGAAAGCTACCGCCTTGTGCCGAGTCACTTTTACGCATTCATCTTTCTTTTGGGCGTCAGTTTGACTTTTTGGTTCTTG
>JAADFU010000195.1 GCA_013152715.1 Calditrichota bacterium | reverse complement strand
AATAAGGCTTGCATTTTTTGTCAGAAATATTTAGATTCATGATGAGTTGTTGCCACTATTTTCCTGTGAGAGGGTCCTAATCTTTGAAATAGGAGTGATTTTTTGATAATGATGATTAAATGAATCAGATCATTCATTTTCGTGAAAACAAATATTTTGATATTGAAAAATGAGAAAGACAAAGGCAAATACTAAGCTTCCGGAATTTTTTAAAAAGTATTTCTGGGATTGTGACTTTGAAAATATTAGTTTACAGGAATATTCTGTTTTTATCATTGAGAGAATACTAAACTTTGGTAATTCTGATGCCATCAGATGGTTAATGTCTAATGTTGATGAAGAAAGTATAAGAAAAATTGTCAGGAGTAGCCGAAATCTCAATAAGAAAACGAAAAATTATTGGGAAATAATGTTCAAATGAATAATAATTTCCATTTTGAAATACTACCGTCTGAACAAAAGAGGCTATTAGAATTAGTGTCGCGTCAGGATTTTATTGGGTCATTTTACCTTGCTGGCGGCACGGCTCTAACTTTACAAATCGGGCATAGACAATCTATTGATTTTTTCACAAAGAGTAATTTTGACAACCAGGATATTATTAATTTTGTTCGTAAATTGGGAAAGTTTGAGTGATATGATGAGACATACAATACAATAAACGGATTATTTAACAATGTAAAAATTTCTTTTTTAAAATATGAATATCCTCTATTGAGAGAACCGTACAAATTTTTTTCCCTTTCTATTGCCGATATTTTCGATATATACATAATGGAATTGTCTGCCATTTCGAGCCGAGGCAGAAAAAAAGATTTTGTTGACCTCTATTTTTTATTGCAGTATTTTTCTCTGTTAGAATTATTTGATGGATATAACGCTAAATATGGAACTGAAGTGAGTAATTTTTATCATTTGCAAAAATTATTGATCTATTTTGAAGATGCTGAGTCACAGCCCATGCCGAAAATGATGAAAGAAACTAATTGGGCTGAAATTAAAAGAAAAATAATTCTTGAAGTCAAGCGACTTGGAATATGAAAAAGGGTGTTAACTAATTCCTTTCTGCTTTGTAAAACACGGCGTGGAAAAAATACAAGCAGATATTTATCAATTTCAGAGCAAAACGAAACTATGAAAATCATCTCCGTTGTCGGCGCGCGGCCGAATTTTATGAAGATTGCTCCGTTCATACGAGAAATCGAATGCTACAATAATCAAAATGGCAACTCCACCGATCATGTTTTAGTACATACGGGACAGCATTACGATGACGCCATGTCCAGAGCATTTTTTGAGCAATTAAATATCCCGGAGGCGGATATTAATTTAGGCATTGGCTCTGGCTCGCATGCGGAGCAGGTGGGAAAAACCATGATGGAATTTGAAAAAGTGCTGCTGCGAGAGAAGCCGGACTGGGTCGTTGTGGTCGGCGATGTGAATGCGACTCTCGCCTGTTCGGTTGTGGCGAAGAAATTATGGACTAAGGTGTGTCACATCGAAGCTGGTTTAAGGTCTCGCGATGAAAAAATGCCGGAAGAGATTAATCGGATTGTTACTGATAGATTATCGGATTTGTTATTGACGCCGGACAGGTTGGCTATAGAAAATTTAAAGAAAGAAGGCGTGTCTGGGAAAAATATTAAATTTGTCGGCAATATCATGATTGATACTCTCGACGATAATTTTGAAAAAGCAAAAGAATTGAAGATAAAAGACATCGTGGCTCGAAATTGGATTTCTGGCGAGAAAAATGTTAGCGGAGATTACGTTCTGCTGACGCTGCACAGACCCTCCAATGTGGACGAAAAGTCAGTGTTAACGTCACTTATAGATTTATTTTTCAACGAAATAACAAAAGAGCACTTTCTTCTTTGGCCTGTACATCCTCGCACAAAAAAGCGGCTCCGGGAATTCGGTTTATACGAAAAGGTGTTCTCAAATTCCAAAATTATTTTGCTAAACCCTCTTACTTATCATGAAACAGTGCGTCTGAATATGGAAGCTGCGGTGACACTGACAGACAGCGGCGGTTTGCAGGAGGAAAGTACTGTTTTAGGAACTCCCTGTTTGACGCTACGTTGGAATACAGAGAGGCCGGTCACGCTGCGGGAATATGGCGGTACTTGTGTGTTAGTTGGCAACGATTATGAGAAAATAAAAAAAGCATTTTACAAAGCCCTGTCTTGCCCCAGAAAACCACAACGGCCCGATTTATGGGACGGCAATACCGCCAAACGATGCGTGGAAGCGATATTGGAATTTTGATTTCCGAATAAATGTATTCCTCCGGTGAGCCGCACCTTTGAAATTAGGGAAAAGAATGCTATATTCTCCTAATTATCCCCAATAGAAGGATAGTTTTGACTATTGATACTGAGATTAACTTTGCTTCGCCAGAAGCCATAATCTAAAACGGACGGCAATTTATGACAAAAAACAAAAAAAATGTTTTTCTGTTTATTGCATCAATCACTCTGTTTCGATTAATCTACATCAATTTTGTCCCGCTGGTGCCACAGGAGGCATATTATTGGAAGTATGCGAAAAATTTGGCGCTGAGTTATTTTGATCATCCGCCGATGTCGGCGTGGACGATCGCGATTTTTACAGCGATTGGCGGGGATCATGTGTTTTTTATCCGGTTGGGGAGCGTGCTTTATGCGCTGGGGATGTTAATTTTGTTGTATCGCATCGGGCTGGAGTTGTTCAATGATCACAAAATTGCCTTTTTGACCATCATTGCCATCAACTGCACAGTGCTGTTTTCCATCGGCGCCACGATCATCACGCCGGATGTGCCGCTGCTGTTTTTCTGGACGCTGATCGTCTATTTTCTCGTGAAATTGCGTTCTACCGCAGAGGCGAAATACTGGTGCTTCGCGGGAATTGCTCTGGGGTTCGCGCTGTTGAGCAAGTACACAGCAGTGCTTATCGTGCCCGGGATTTTCTTTTACATTTTGCTTTCTTCGAAGCAACGCCGCTGGCTGAAGACGATTCATCCCTATCTGGCGGTAATTTTGGCGGGCATCATTTTTACACCGGTGATTGTTTGGAATTATCAGCACGATTGGGCGTCGTTCATGTTTCAGTCAACGAGCAGGTTTTCGGAGATGAAGCATTTTCGTCTCGATTATTTCGGTCAGCTCATCGGCTCTCAGTTGGGCATGTTGACGCCATATCTGTTATTTTTGGTCATTGGCGGCTGGATTTTTGCAGGGAGAAAGGCTTTCAAAGAAAAAGACGACAAATTTGGTTTGCTCTTCTGGGTCAGTCTGCCGGTTTATTTGATTTTCACCTTTTCCAGTTTCCGCAGTCTAGTGAAGCCGAACTGGATGGCGCCGGCGTACGTCACCTCGATCATCGCCGCCGTTGTCTGGGTGCAGGGCGGAAACACGAAAATTGCGCTGTGGTTCAAAAAATATTTCAAAGCCGGGCTCATTCTTGGTTTGGCGATTGTGATTTTCATGCATCTGCTGCCGCTATTCCCCATTATGCCCATCCGCAAAGGCGACACCTGGAGCGGGTGGAAGGAATTGGCGCAGCGCATCGAGCATGACCGTACTGAAATGGGGGAAAACACTTTTGTATTCGGCCACGAGTACAAAATTCCCAGCGAGATTACTTTTTACACCCAAGATCATTTGCCCACTCACTGCGGCGAAATTATTGAAGAAAAAGGGTTGCAATATACTTTCTGGACAAATATTTCGGAATTGATCGGCAAGGACGCGATTTTCGTCACCAGCGACGCCCAGCGGTATCGCGCCATTGATCGCATGAGAAAATATTTTGAGAAAATCGAAGAAGATGAGCCGCTCGTCATCCAACATCACGGAAAAGTTTTTCGCACATTCTATCTTTATCGCTGCTATGGCTACAAGGGCGTTCCGCAATGAAAAATTTTTTCGCAAAAATAAAATCACAAGTGCAAAAATATGGGTTGATGCGCTTTGTCAAGTTTGGCATCGTCGGCGGCAGCGGCGTGGTCGTCAACATGTTTTTCTTGTGGCTGTTCACGGATATCTTCCGCATCTATTATTTGATCTCCAGCGCTGTGGCTATTTTTTTGGCAATGACGAATAATTTTATCTGGAACGATCTCTGGACCTGGAAAGGCAGAGGCGGCGGCGGATTCAAGGCGTATCTTTTTCGCTTTTTGAAATTTTGCTTCATCTCGGGAATGGCGGATTACGTCGGCAATTTGAGTATTTTGTGGATTTTGACGCATTTTTTTCATGTTTATTATCTGATTTCAAATCTTGTGGCAATTGCGACGGTCATGTTGTTCAAGTTTTTTTTGCACGACCATTGGACATTTCGCCAAAATTCTGAAATTTGAAATAGTTGCTATTGGCAAATATTTGCAGTACTTAAAAAAAAAGCTTGCATTAGATAAAAAAATTTTTTACATTCAAAATTTCTAAAAGAGATTCTTTGGAACCTTTGTTTGAATGTAGCGTCTCGATTTTGAATAAAAAAAAACTAATTTATTTGTTGAAAATGTCCGGAAAAAAGACTGAAGATCCGATAAAATTTTTTATAAAGATTTTTGTTGTTATCTCAATTGTCTTTTTATTAGCATTGATTGTTCTTTTTGTTCTCACTGCTAACAGCATTGTCAGAGACGTAGCAATCGGCCATTTCGTTAGCTTTACTCTGTTTTTTTTCGCCTTAATCACTCTGCAATGGGCATTTTTAAAATCCCTGAAGGTTTTTCTGGGGATTGTTTTTGGCGGCATGTTAGTGAGATTTGTTTTTTTGGGGATTGTTATTTTTTTTCTGATGCGATTCACAGGCGTGAATATGAAATATTTTGCCGTGAGTTTTGCCTTGTTCTATTTGATTTATCAAACTGTTGAAATTATTTTCGTGACTAACAGCTTAAGCAAGCACAAAAAACAATGAAATCTTTTATGCTAAAATCAATAATCGACGTTGTCGATGGACAGAATGGCGGTGCTGAACCTGGCGGAACCAACATCCAGGAATTCATTATGCACAATGTAAGTGATCACGTGATTTATCCGATTCATATTTTTAATGTGGATCTTTCGATCACCAAAGATGTATTAATGATCTGGATTGTCGCCGCCTTTTTAATTTTATTTTTACCACTAATTGTTCGCTCTAAGTCACTGGTTCCTAAAGGTCCGGTGAATTTCATCGAGTGGATTGTTTTTTTTATTCAGGATACCATTATTAAGCCAAATTTAGGAGAAGACGGCTACCGATATGCTCCCTACTTATTGACCGCTTTTTTCTTTATTTTGAGTAGCAATTTGCTTGGTTTGGTGCCTGGCGGGGCGGTTGCAACCGGAAATATTTCTGTGACCGCATCTTTGGCATTGCTTACATTTTTCATTGTGCAATTTTCAAATGTGAGGAAAAATGGAATTAAGGGATATGCAAAGAGTTTTATGCCCTCCGGAGTGCCAAAGATTATGATGCCGCTAATTTTTATCACTGAGGTACTAGGCATGGTCGCGAAACATCTCGCGTTGGCTATTCGTCTTTTTGCAAATATGTTTGGCGGGCATCTGGTCATCTTTACCATGATAGGTCTGATATTTCTGTTTCATAATATTTTTATTTCGCCATTGCCGATAGTGGGGGATATTTTTGTTAGTTTGCTTGAAGTTTTGATCGCGCTCATTCAGGCATATATTTTCACGATTTTGTCGGCGGTTTTTATTGGGTTAGGACTTAGTTCGGATCATTGATAATAAGTAAACAATAATTTTAATTTTGGAGGAATTATGACGGAAGCTGCAATGGCCTTTTTGGCCGCTGGGCTTGGCGCTGCCGGAGCAGTGCTTGGAGGCGCTTTAGGAATTGGTTTGATCGGAAAAGGTACCGTGGAAAGTATCGCCAGACAACCGGAAGCAACTACCGATATCCGCAGCGTGATGATTATCACTGCCGGTATGGTTGAAGGACTTGCTTTGTTGGCGCTGGTTATTTCTTTTTTATTAAGCTTCAAATAAAAAAGAACATCAGAAAAATCGCTTGAAATTATTTTAATTTGACAATTCAAGGTTATTGATAATGGATCTATTAACTCCGGATACGGGGACGATTTTTTGGACCGTATTAACTTTTATTTTATTATTGTTTATTCTCAAGCGTCTTGCCTGGAAACCGATTCTCGATGTGCTGGAGACGCGGGAAAAGAAAATCCAGTCGGCGCTTGAGCAGGCTGATCAAGATCAAAAACAGGCGGAGAAGTATCTCGAGGAGCAAAAAGCGCTCATCGAGAGAGCAAAAAGAGAATCCGCCAGGATCATCGCGGACAGCAAAGATGCCGCTGAAAAGATAAAGCAGGAAATTGTCGTTCAGGCGCGGGCGGATGCGGATCGTCTGCTTCAGAGGGCGAAACAGGAAATTGATTTAAGCAAAGAAGCGGCAATTTCTGAAATCAAAAATTATGCTGTCGATTTGTCAATTTTGGCGGCGCAAAAGGTCATCGGCAAATCGCTGGATGATGACAGCCAGAAAAATTTAATTAAAAAATATATTAACGAACTCAGCTAATTTCAATGGTCATAACTTCAACAGCAAGAAGGTATGCACGCGCATTTTTTGAAATCGCCTGTGAACGCGATCAGACTGATCAGTTACTGGCGCAGCTTGATGCGTTTACGGACGAGGTGGAAAATAATGCGGAGCTGAAAAAACTCCTGCGCATGCCAAATCATAGTAAAAAACTTCAGTTGATCGATAACCTGGTGAGAAATCTGCATGGTGGACTATTGGCTGATTTCGTGAATTTGTTGGTGAAGAATAACCGTTCCAATCTTCTACCTCAGATTCGCGAGGATTTTCATTCCCAATATGACAAAAAGCATTCCCTGGTGAGGGCGACGGTGATTACTGCAGTTCCGCTTCCCGCAGATGCCGAGGATCAATTGAAGGTGCGGCTGGAGCGATTTTTTGACGCTCATCTGCAAATTCACAATCAAATTGATCCCGCTATTATCGGTGGATTTATCGTTAAAGTGGATGGGCAGGTATTCGATGCCAGTGTTTTGGATAAATTTAAAAAAATGAAAATGTACCTAACACAAAATTAAAAGCGCTATGGAAACTAAAGCTAAAGAAATATCTACGATAATCAAAAAAGAGATTGAAAAATTCCAGTTGAAAACCAACTTTGAAGAGGTTGGTGAAATTATTCAGGTGGGCGACGGCATTGCTCACGTGTATGGGCTGGATAATGTGATGGCAAACGAGCTGGTCGAGTTTCCGCGCGGCATATTCGGCATGGCGCTCAACCTGGAGGAAGACAACGTCGGTTGCATTCTTTTCGGTGATGAGAAAAATCTCAAGGAAGGCGATGTTGCCAAACGCACCGGCAAAATTATGCAGGTTCCGGTGGGAGAGGCGCTCGTCAGTAGAGTGGTCAATCCGCTGGGGCAGCCAGTGGACGGAAAAGGCCCGATTAATTCGGAAAATTTTCTGCCCATCGAGCGCAAGGCTCCCGGCGTTGTGGCGCGTCAGCCGGTGAAAGAACCGCTGCAAACCGGAATTAAGGCCATCGATTCGATGATCCCCATTGGCCGGGGACAGCGGGAGTTGATCATTGCCGACCGGCAAATCGGAAAAAGCACCCTTGCCATCGACACAATTCTCAACCAGAAAGGCCAGGGCGTATACTGCATTTACGTGGCCATCGGGCAAAAAGGTTCCACGATCAGAAAAGTTGTAAAAACGTTGGAAGATCACGGAGCCATGGAATACACCACCGTAGTGATGTCCGCTGCTAATGATCCGGCGCCGTTCACTTACATCGCGCCTTACAGCGGTGCTGCTATGGGCGAATATTTCCGCGATAATGGTATGCACGCGCTGGTAGTTTATGACGATTTGTCAAAACATGCCTGGGCTTATCGACAGGTTTCTTTGCTGTTGCGGCGACCTCCGGGACGCGAGGCGTATCCCGGCGACATTTTTTATCTCCATTCACGCTTGTTGGAGCGAGCCGCGAAATTGAGCGATAAATTGGGCGGCGGTTCCCTGACGGCGCTGCCGATCGTGGAAACGCAGGCCGGTGATTTTTCCGCGTACATTCCGACAAATGTAATTTCCATTACTGACGGGCAAATTTATTTAGAGCCCGATTTGTTCTACGGCGGCGTGCGTCCGGCGATTAATGTGGGACTTTCTGTGTCTCGCGTGGGCGGAAATGCGCAGATTAAAGCCATGAAACAGGTTGCCGGAAAATTGCGTCTGGAACTGGCGCAGTATCGCGAATTAGAAGCGTTTGCCAAATTCAGTTCTGAATTGGATAAATCGACACAGGCTCAGTTGACGCGCGGCGAGCGCATGGTGGAAACTTTGAAACAAAACCAGAACGAACCTTTGCCGGTAGAAAAGCAGGTCGCCTACATTTTTCTGGGAACGCAGGGCTTTTTGGACGAAATGCCGGTGAAAGAGATTCGGCGTATTGAAGGCGACTATTACCAATTTTTAGAAACAAAATATCCGCAGATATTGAAAACTATCGCCGATAAGAAGGTTTTGGACGATGCAACACAAGCTCAACTCAAAAAGGCATGTGAGGAGTTTGTTTCGGTATTTGCTACTCAACAATAAGCGTTGGAATAAAATATGGCAACACTAAGAGATATCAAACAAAGAATTGCCGGAGTAAAAAAGACTCAGCAAATTACCCGCGCATTGAAAATGGTTGCTGCCGTCAAATTTCGCAAGGCGCAGCAAAACATTCTTCAAGCTCGGCCTTATGCCTATCGGTTGGATGAAATTATGGGACACGTGGCTTACGATGTGGACTCGCAACTCCATCCGTTATTGGCCGTCAGGGAACCCCGGCGAGTCGGTTATGTCATCATCACCGCGGATCAGGGGCTGTGCGGATCATTCAACGCAAATATTCTCCGCCACGCTGAGCGAGAAATTCAGATGCAAGGCGACAGGGAAATCGATCTGATTTTAATTGGCAAAAAGGGCGTCGATTATTTTGCGCGGCGTCGTCATAATGTGATCGGCACTTATCTGAAATTTTTTAAAGATTTGAGTTTTCGCCGCGCCGACGAAATCGAGGATTTAATTCGGGATTTATATCTTGAGCAAAAATTGGATCGAATCAGTCTGATTTACAACGAATATAAATCTGCCATGCGTCAGGATGTGACTGTGGAGCAAATTTTGCCCGTCATACCCAGACCTCCGGTTGAAGATCGTCGGCTCGCAGAATTTGCTTTTGAACCGGATGCGGTGAAAATGTTGGATACTCTGATCCCCCGCTATCTGAATGTGAAAATTTGGCGTGTGTTGCTGGAATCGTACGCCTCAGAGATGGGCGCGCGCATGACAGCCATGGAATACGCCACGGAAAATGCCGACACGATCATTTCCGAATTGACGATGGATTACAACAAGTTGCGTCAGCAAAAAATTACCGCGGAAATTTTGGAAATTGTTAATGGAAGCGAAGCCCTGAAGCAAGTGCGATAATTTAACTAATTGACTAATAGAGGTTCTGATACATGAAGGAAGGCAAAATTACCCAGGTAATCGGAGCAGTTGTCGATGTTCGTTTTGACAATGGGGAATTACCGGCGATTTTGAATGCTCTGGAACTGGAAAGACAGGACGGGTCCCGGCTCATTCTGGAAGTGCAACAGCATCTTGGCGAAGGAATTTTGCGCAGCGTCGCCATGGATTCGACGGACGGTTTGGTGCGCGGCATGAAAGTTGTCGATACCGGAAAACCGATCAGCATGCCGGTCGGTCCCAAAACTTTGGGTCGGATGTTCAATTTAATCGGCGAGCCTATCGATGAAATGGGCGAGGTGGAGGCGTTGCGCTACGATCCGATTCACAAAGAACCGTTGAAATTTGAGGATTTGAACGTTCACAACGAAATTTTAGAGACCGGCATCAAAGTTATTGATTTGCTCGAGCCCTATTCCAAAGGCGGAAAGACCGGACTTTTCGGAGGCGCCGGTGTGGGCAAGACAGTGATCATTATGGAACTCATTCATAATATCGCCAAGGAACACGGCGGGTACTCGGTTTTCGCCGGAGTTGGCGAACGTACGCGCGAAGGTAATGATTTGTGGCTGGAAATGAAAGAGTCCGGCGTTATCGACAAAACCAGCATGGTTTACGGTCAGATGAATGAACCACCCGGCGCCAGACTGCGCGTGGGTTTGTCCGCGCTGACCATCGCCGAATATTTCCGCGAAGACGAAGGCCGAGATGTGCTGTTGTTCATCGATAATATTTTCCGCTTCACTCAGGCCGGCTCGGAAGTGTCAGCGCTGCTGGGACGAATGCCTTCTGCTGTGGGCTACCAGCCTACGCTGGCGACAGAAATGGGAACGCTGCAGGAGCGAATCACTTCTACCCAACGCGGATCAATTACTTCGGTGCAGGCGATTTACGTTCCGGCGGACGACCTGACTGACCCGGCGCCGGCAACCACGTTCGGTCATCTGGACGCAACCACTGTGCTGTCTCGTAAGCTGACAGAACTGGGCATTTATCCCGCGGTTGATCCGTTGGAGTCCACGTCTGTGCTGCTCGATCCGAAAATTATCGGCGAAGAGCATTATTACGTGGCGCGGCGCGTGAAAGAGATTCTTCAGAAATACAAAGAATTGCAGGACATTATCAATATTTTAGGAATGGAAGAGCTTTCCGACGAAGACAAAGTAACCGTGAATCGTGCCCGCCGAATTCAACGCTTTCTGTCGCAGCCATTTTTTGTGGCGGAAGAATTTACCGGCCGCGGAGGGAAATATGTCCATCTGGAGGACACGATCAAAAGTTTCAAAGGTTTGGTGGAAGGCGAATACGATGATTTGCCGGAACAGGCCTTTTTCATGGTCGGTACTATCGAAGAAGCTATTGAAAAAGCAAAAACAATATAATTTTAATTTGACTGCTTATGGAAAAATCGTTCGAAATGGAAATTGTGACTCCTCTGGGAGTATTGTTCAAATCTAAAATCAATCATGTGCGATTGCCCGGAGTAGAAGGCTATTTTGGAGTTTTGGCGGGACATGAGCCGTTTGTAACTTCGTTGAAGACGGGAGAAGCCAAAGTAGATTTGGAATCCGGAGAAACAAAATATTTTGCCGTGACCGGAGGCATTGCGGAAATTTTGCCCGAAAAAATAACTGTGCTGGTGGAGACGGCCGAAGAAGCGCACGAGATTGACCTGGAGAGCGCGTATGCTGCCAAAGATAAAGCCGCGCATACGCTGATGACTGAACAAGAGTCAAAATTGGAAATTGAACGCGCAAAAAAATCTCTGGAACACGCAATTACCAGAATTCGAGTTGCTGAACGATTGCAGTCAAGACAATAAAATTTTAATGATTTTGAAAATTAACAAGCTAACAAAAATAAAGTGACCCTGAAACAGACAATACAGGCGTCACTTTTTTTATGAAAAAAAGATCAAAATCGAAAAAGGAGCGCGCCATGTTTCACAAAAACTATCTGGTTCTTCTGATTGTGATATTTTTTATGAGCTTTGTGGGGCACAGTTGTTCGCAATCAAAAGTCAAATTGGGCGTTGAGGTGCTGCTCACGAAAAAAATCGATTTAGTCCGCGGCAAACGCGTGGGACTCATCACCAACCCGACCGGAATCACTTCAGATTTGCGCTCAACGATTGACGCGTTGAACGAGAACCCAAATGTCGACTTATTGGCGCTGTTCGGACCCGAGCACGGCGTCAGAGGCGACCACAGCGGCGGCGAAAAAATTGACAAT
Source organism: Calditrichota bacterium (assembly GCA_013152715.1). Classification (NCBI taxonomy): domain Bacteria; kingdom Pseudomonadati; phylum Calditrichota; species Calditrichota bacterium. The sequence continues at coordinate 1,439 of JAADFU010000195.1, read as the reverse complement.
TATGTGGATGAAAAAACCGGCATCATTGTTTACAGTCTTTACGGCAAAACGCGTAAGCCCACGCCGGCAATGCTGAAGAATGTCGACGTGCTCATTTACGATATTCAGGACATCGGTTCCCGCGCCTACACCTACATTTACACCATGGCGCTGGCAATGGAAGCGGCGCGCGACGCAAACATCCCTTTTATCGTACTCGACAGACCTGATCCCATGGGCGGAAATCTCGTCGCCGGGAATGTGCTCGATCCGAAGTTTAGCTCCTTCGTCGGACTGTATCCGATTCCCTATATTTACGGCATGACCGTCGGCGAGTTGGCGCAATTTTTTAACGAGGAATTTGCGATTCACTGCCATTTGACGGTAGTGCCGATGGAAGGCTGGACTCGAGGAATGCAATGGCAGAAAACAGGACTATCGTGGGTGCCGACATCGCCGCATGTGCCGCATCCGGAAACGTGTTGGTTTGTCGCGACGACCGGCTGTATCGGCGAACTGGGGACTGTGTCCATTGGCGTGGGCTACACTTCTCCGTTCGAACTCATTGGCGCGCCGTGGATTGACAGCGAAAAATTAGCGCAAGAATTAAATTCTCAAAAATTGCCCGGCGTATTTTTCCGACCCACACATTTCAAGCCTTACTATTACCTTTTCACAAAAGAGGAATGCAGCGGCGTGCAAATTCACATTCTCGACTATCAGAAATTTCAGCCGGTCAAAACGCAAGTTCATATTCTCACTGCACTCAAGAAACTTTTTCCGGAACATGATATTTTCGATACAAAGCGAACATCCAGTTTTGATCGGGCGTTCGGCACTGACGCAATTCGGGAAAAAATTCAGAATGGCGTATCAGCATCTGACGTTGTCGCTCCGTGGAAAAAACAATTGGCGGATTTTGAGAAGAAGAGGAAGAAGTATTTGATTTACCAATGATTTGTCGAAAAGGGAATTGCATTCATCATTTTCTTTGGCGAACGGAATCATGCAAGTAGGTAAATTTGAATATTCTGTGTTTGATAGTTTTTTAATTGTGAGCAATTCAATCCCATTGTCACCTGCACCAGCGAAAAAATTGCGTCCAATCTGAGCCACGCATCGAAGCAACTGTTGTTGTTGGACTTCAAGCATATCTAACGGGCTTGTTGGAGTAGGAAAATCTAAATGGCGTCGCTAGGCAGTGTTTCAATTGCCGGCTCGCGATAAAGCATGACTTTGTTGTATCTCAAATCAATATCCCGAACGCTCGAAGGATTCAATTTTGGTTTTGACATCTTTGAATGTTTTTCCTGCCCATGCTTTTGCTTCATTTACGGTGTGCTGCAGTCCAATGTAGGCAAAAAACAGCAAAATGAGGATCAAGAATATTATTCGTTTCATGACTGCTGTCTCCTTTCATTTGGTCAAAATTGACGAAAATGATTTTTTTGTTGACTTTT
>JAADFU010000194.1 GCA_013152715.1 Calditrichota bacterium | reverse complement strand
AAAAAAAATCAAAACGGAAAAAAATCTTGACTTTATTGTTTTAAAATATTAATTTCATAATCAGAAACATGAAATAAAATTAGGTAAATTCAAGATATGACAAAATAAAATTCCAGTTCAAACCATCAGACACAAAATGAAGGAGGGTCGCATGACCAACGGCATTTTCAATGTTCCGCTACCTCAAAATGAGCCCATTCTGGCTTACGAGCCGGGGAGCCCGGAGAAACGAGCGGTAAAAGAAAAATTAGACGAAATGCTCTCCCAAAAAATTGATATCCCGCTTTACATCGGCGACCAGGAAATTCGCACCGGAAACTTAGGCGAGTGTCGCGTTCCTCACGATCATCAGCATGTTCTGGCAACTTATCACAAAGCCGGCAAAAAAGAAGTTGACATGGCTATTGAAGCGGCGCTTGAAGCGCGGGAGAAATGGGCAAAAATGAGTTGGGAAGCTCGAGCCGCGATCTTTTTGAAAGCAGCGGATTTGCTGGCCGGACCGTGGCGCGCCACGCTAAATGCAGCTACCATGCTCTGTCAATCCAAGACTATTTTTCAGGCTGAAATTGATTCGGCGTGTGAGTTGATTGATTTTTATCGTTTCAATCCTTATTACATGCAGCAAATTTACCAGCAACAACCCGCTTCATCTAAAGCATGTTGGAATTACCTCGAGCATCGACCGCTGGAAGGTTTCGTTTTTGCCGTCACGCCGTTCAATTTTGCCTCTATTGCCGGAAATTTGCCCACTGCGCCGGCAATGTTGGGAAATGTTGTGCTCTGGAAACCGGCTTCATCGGCAGTTTACACCGCGCATTTCATCATGCAATTGCTGAAAGCTGCTGGCTTGCCAGACGGCGTCATTAATATGGTTGCTGGTTCCGGCGCCCAGGTCGGCGATCCGGCGCTGGAAAGTCCGCATCTGGCCGGGATTCATTTCACCGGTTCAACAGCGACATTTCAGCGAATGTGGAAAACCGTGGGCAACAATATCCAAAAATACCACACTTATCCGAGAATTGTCGGCGAAACAGGCGGCAAGGATTTTGTGTTTGTCCACAAATCCGCTGATTTGCGGACAACTGTCACAGCTCTGGTGCGCGGCGCTTTTGAGTATCAAGGACAAAAATGTTCTGCCGCATCACGGGCATACATTCCGGAATCCCTGTGGCCGGATTTGAGGGAAAAATTGATTGCGGACGTCAAAAAGATTAAGATGGGGAATCCGGAAGATTTCACTAATTTCATGTGCGCCGTGATCGACCACGCCGCTTACGACACAATTGTGGATTATCTCAATTATGCTAAAGAATCGACGGAGGCGGAATTTATTGTTGGCGGCGAATACAACGATGAAAAAGGCTACTTCATCGAGCCGACAATTATTCAAACCACAAATCCGAAATTCAAATTGATCGCAGAGGAAATATTCGGACCTGTGTTGACGCTTTACATTTATCCGGATGACGAGTATGAGGAAACATTGCATTTGTGCAATGAGACTTCGCCCTATGCACTCACCGGATCTATTTTTGCCAATGATCGGGAAGCAATCATGCTGGCGATGGATATTTTGACTCACGCTGCCGGTAATTTTTACATTAATGATAAACCGACCGGCGCCGTCGTGGGGCAGCAACCCTTTGGCGGTAGTCGCGCTTCCGGCACCAACGACAAAGCCGGCAGCATGGTGAATCTTTTGCGCTGGGTTAGCCCGAGAACGATCAAAGAAAATTTTCTGCCGCCGACCGATTTTGGCTATTTGCACATGAAGGAAAAATGAGAATTTTTTAATAAAAAAGGCGCATAAAAATACAAATTATGCGCCTTTTCTCTTTGCAAATTTTTTTAGGGAACGATGCGAATTTTATTGTCGGGAATGGGAACCTGCTCCACGGTCACACCCGCCTCATCGAATAATTCCATGACTAAATTGAACTTGTCAGGATAACCCTGGGCGACGACCAATTTGGTGATGCCCGCGTTGACGATCATTTTGGCACAAATGATGCAAGGAAAATGCGTGCAATAGAGCGTGGCGCCTTCGATTGAAACGCCGTGAACGCCGGCCTGGATAATCGCATTTTGCTCGGCATGAATGGCGCGGCAAATTTCATGTCTTTCGCCTGAGGGAATACTCAATTGATTTCGCAAACATCCCAGCCTGAGGCAGTCGTTTGTTTTTCTGGCGGCGCCATTGTATCCCGTCGTCAGAACGTGGCGGTTTTTGACAATAATTGCTCCTACATGATGGCGCAGACAAGTGGAACGTTCAGCTACCAAAAACGCCATTTTCATAAAATATTCTTTCCAGGTGGGGCGTACGCGCAGCTCGATTTGAGATAGCGCTTGTTCGATTTTTTCATGAAATTCCTTTAGCGAGCCGGAATTTATGATGTGAAATTCCGCCATGCGCATACACTGAGTGAGATTTTGCTCGTTGGAGTCCTCACTTTTTTCCCTTTTTTCCATGGCAATGAATTCTTCCAGCGAATTGACGTCTTCCAACCGGCCGCGTTTTTTAGCGCGCTTGTAGCGCAATTCCACAGGTGCATCGATGGAAACCATGAAAAAATTTGGCAGCTCGCGCAACGATAATATCTCTGCGGGGTTGCGAATGCTGTCAATGACAACGTTTCTTCCTTCGATCTTTTCTTTGGCACGGTCGGCGAGAACCGACGGTCCCAATTCTTTGCGCAATTCGTTGCCAACACGGATCAAATTTTTTCGCGATAGGGGTTGGTTCCTGAATGCCAATTCGTCGCGAATGATATCCGAAAGAGAATAGGAAGCAAATCCCTTTGTCTCAAGATAATTCATAAAATCTGTTTTTCCGGCAGCATTGGCCCCGGTCAAGCCAATAATCATGTCAGGCTCGCGGTTTGGTCTCATTTCTCTGGTGGTTTGACTAAAAACATAACGAAATTTTATCAATCAGTCAAGTTATTTTTTTTAAATAATTGTAAAATATTTAAAAGATATGATTTAACATATTGGAAAATAGCAAGATTAGCTAAAAATAGAGCTAATAAAAATAGATTCAATGAATTATGTTTGAAAGAATCGTGTTTTCGTTTCTTATAAAAATTTATTTGGAATAGTTATTGCACAGTTTCAAGAATAAGTTAATCGGACAAATTTCAAAAGAGTTAACTTATTGAATCACTAATAACTTCAATAATATCAATATTTATACTACAGCAAAAATGCTAACTTCTTCCTAATTCTGGGGGTAGGGAAGTGACATGTTTCGGCATGAGACATGGGTGAAATCTGCCCAGAAAAATTGCATTTCAAAGTGAATACACAAGCAGAAAGGAGCAACTGTGCGAAAGTACTTCTTCTTTTGTATGAGTTTGCTTTTAATTGTCGCAAGTTGTGCCAGCAATCGTTACCTGACGGCAGATAAGTATTTGCAGCAGGAAAAATATGATCTTGCCCTTAAAGAGTACATTCGGCTTGCAGAAGCGCAAGCCTCGTTCAATCTCTCGAAAGACGTTCCGGCGTTGACTGGAGCGATGATCGCCTATTACGGTTTGGGCAAATACAAGAAGTCGTTCGATTTGAGCAAACGTATTTTATCTCTGGATACCTACAACAGCGCTGCTATTTTTTACGCCGGCTTGAATCTGGAGCAGAAAGAAAAATTTTCCCTCGCCAAAAGAATTTACCGTTACTACCAATTTCTTTCGTCTTCTGATCCATATTATGATCTGATAAAAGCCAGATTCAATTTTATGGTGGAAAAGGAAATGGAAGCCCGCGCTAAAATGGCGCTTCAATTGGAAAAAAGCGTGGGCATGGGACAGGTTGTCGATAATACGCTTGCTGTGCTCTATTTCGCCAATTTAGCCGAAGATCCCCGCTGGGACGCTGTGAGCAAAGGACTGGCGGAAATGCTGATTACTGACTTCACTCAAGTAAAAAAATTGCGCGTTATTGAACGAGTACAATTGCAAAAACTGTTGGATGAAATGGAACTGGCGATGTCCGGACTTGCCGATCCGAAAATAGCGCCGCGCATGGGACGTCTCGTTCGAGCGAAAGATTTGGTGCACGGCGGATTTTTGATCAAAGCAGGACGTTTCCTGACGGTAAATTCTGATATCGTAGACGTGGCTCAAAGCAAGTCTATTGCGAGCAGACAGTTCAAAGGGGAGCTGAAGGATATTTTAAATATCGAGAAAAAGATTGTTTTCAATACTCTGGATAAATTAAATATCAAATTATCCTCTGCAGAACGAAAACGAATTCAAGAAAACACAACAAAGAGCATCGATGCATTTCTGGAATTCTGCAAGGGGTTGGACGCCTACGATCTGGGCAATTATGACGCAGCGGTAAATCATTTCAAAGCAGCGCTACGTTTTGATTCAAGATTCCGTCTGGCGCGCAATATGGCAAATCAATCTTTTTCAATGGGATTTATTCGAAAGGGCAAATTTATGGCGCAGCATCCGATGATTAAGCGTCATCAGTTGCGCCGACTGGGTACACGGCCGCGACGTTTCGCGAATAAGCCCCGCGCCCAGCGGTTCGCTCAATTCCGACTGCGTCAAATGGCGCGAAATCTGGATTTGGGCTACTTGCCCGGAAATCAATCGAGAAACGGCAATTCTGAATTGTTGCAAGATGACGTTGTTCAGAATTTGCCCGATTGGATAATCAATAAACAAATATTACCTTTGCCGCCTAAGCCGCCGGAAGTGCACAATCCGAATACGCCGTAATCAAATCAAAACAATGGTGGAGTAGAGAGTATGAAATACATTTTCCGCACACCTCTAATTTTTATTTTTATTTCAATTGTCATTTTTTCATCTGATTTATTAGCCCAGGGAAGAGTCCCGATCATTGATACCGTTTTTGTGAAGCAAAATCCTGATACAAAAATGGTAGAAATCAATTACAGTATTTTTGATCTGGATCAGGATACAATGGTCGTGTTGTTGCGCGTTTCCGCCGATGGCGGCCAAACTTTTCGAGTTCCGGCGCAATCGTTTAGCGGGGATTATGGATTGGGAATAGTCTCTGGCGATAACCACAAGATCTACTGGGACGCCATGGCAGATTATCCGGAACACCTCGGTGAAAATTACGTGGTCAAACTCTGGGTGTCCGACGACAAAATAGATCTCACTAATCTCATTCCCGGCGGAATTTTCAACATGGGAATGAGCGGCGGCGTGGACAACGCGCTTCACAGTGTAGAAACGGATACTTTTTGGCTGAGTCCACGCGAGGTGACAAATGAAGAATACCGGCTATTTTGCGACATTACAGATCATCCATATCCCACAGAAGGGGGAACAAATCAGGCACCTGTGGGCTATTTTCTCAATTATCCGCAATATCCGGTAGTTGGAGTCAGTTGGTGGGATGCTATTGCCTATTGCAATTGGTTGAGCGAATTAGCCGGACTCGATCCTTGCTACGATTTGACGAACGGGGACTATGATTCTTCAAAAACCGGATTTCATTTGCCTACAGAAGCACAGAGGGAAAAAGCAGCTCGCGGCGATTTGGATCAAATGTCTTATCCCTGGGGAAATGATTCTCCGATAAGTCGAGCAAATTACAACGGCTACAGCGGCTATCTCGAGCCACTCATGGCTGATTTCGGCAGCGGCAGAGGGCCTCTGCCAGTGGACAGTTTAACTGTCAATGGCTATTTTCTGAAAAACATGGCTGGAAATGTATGGGAATGGTGCAATGATTGGTACAATCGCAATTATTATGATAGTTCTCCGCCGTCAAATCCGTTAGGGCCGGAAACGGGAACGGAAAAGGTCGTTCGCGGCGGCGCGTGGAATTCGTCAGATATCTACATTCAATGCGCTTTTCGTGAGAGGTTTGCACCGGAAGTGAAGCGATTCGACATTGGTTTTCGCGTTGCCAGATAAAAAATTATGGCGTCAAATGGATAATGATTTACCTTTCGTGACAAAAAATTGCAACGAGGGTCTTATGAATAACAAGCCGAAGTTTCAAATTTTTATCATAACCATTTTTTTGACATTTTTCATTTTCTCGGCGTATGGCGGCATTGCGACGAAAACGAGCGCGCCATTTTTGCTGGATACACGGGATTTGAATCCTATTCCCGAAGACGGCTGGCAGGTGGTGTCAAATATCGGCAACACCTACAACGAAGACATCGTGATTGATAACTTTGGAAAAGTGTGGGTATTTTACTATGAGACGCCTGGCGCCAATCAGCCGGTTTACATGAAAATTTTCAAGAGTGACGCCCACCTCTATTTGTACAGAACCCTCGTCGGACACGGCTCTTTTGAAACCGAACCTCGTTTAAATTCTATTCGCGCAGAACTCAATCCCGCGACCGGAGACGTCTGGGTCGCTCTGCAGGGCGACGATGGCGGCTATTTTGTAGTTTTTGATTCCACGGGTCAGGTCAAAAAGGATTCAACGCTGTTGGCGACAAATGCTTTTCTGCCCAAATTGGCGATTGACAATGATGGAAAGGTGTGGTTTTCCTGGCACACTTCAAATCATGATCGCAGCCAAAGTCAGGTTATGATTGCCACTTATAATTCTTCGGGGAATTTGATTTATGAGCCTAAAGCAGTGAGCAAAAGATTTTATGTTTTCAATACAGATATTGCAATAGACGATAGCGAGCGCGTGTGGGTGGATTTTGAACTCAATGAAAATAATAATTTTTCTACTATTTTGAAGATATTAAACAATAATGGCGAAACCTATAAAACGGAAAATATAGTTTCAACGAACGAATTAATTTTAAATCCCAAACGCGCATTTTTCTCTGACAAGATCAATCAGCGGATGTGGCTGATGGAGAAAAATAATGATTTTGATTACCATAATTTCCATCTATTTGCCCTGGACGGCACTCAAATAACCTCTATCGGCGAAATTGGTACTTCATCTTTCCTCCGAAACGAACTGAACCAAATCGAATTCGTGAGATTCAATCACAGCGACTCTGAGAATCAAATTTACGAACAAGCAGACTTCAATCCCTTTACCGGAGATGCGATTAATAGATGGCATACTTTGTTTGACAGTACTTATCAATTTGTTCAGCATTGCGTCGCGTACAATAGAAATGTCAAATCTTTGAAAGTGTACTTGGTCAATGAAAAACAAAATTTGACGCGAATGAAATTTTTAACTGTGGAAACCGGGTTTCCGCAGATATCTGTTTCTCCGACAACAATTAATTTTGATACGACGAAAATTAAAGCGAGCTATGCGAAAATCAGAGAAATCACTGTCCAAAACATCGGAAATGAAATTTTGCATGTCGAAAGTATTCAGGCCCAAAATTCACAATTTTCCGTAAGCGACACCTCTTTTTCTCTGTTGCCGCAGCAATCGAAAATTGTTGAGATCAGATTTTCACCGGCTGACACGAATGCAGTTAAAAGCAACATTGAAATTGTTTCCGATGATGACAGTAATAGTCCGTTTTATGTCTCTGTATCCGGCAAAGGCTATCTGCCGACAAACCCGAAGATAATTGTTTCACCGCCCACTTTAATTTTTGACGAAGTCGTCATTGGCTCAGAGCAGTCGTTATTTGTCTATGTGCAAAATAATGATAAGTATGAGGCATTACAAATCAGTTCGATTGCTCATTCTGACACACAATTTGTCGTTGACAAAAATGAATTCACGGTTTTACCTCGCCAGGGACAATACGTAAACGTTGTTTTCAGACCGGTAATTGCCGCGGAACTGATTACGGATTCTTTAATCATCAAAAGCAATGATCCGGATACGTCGAATTTTATCGTGCCAATTTTTGCCTCAAGCCGGGCGCCGTTGAAACCTGAAATCGCCGTAAGCCCCGACTCGCTTTATTTTGGCGAAATAGCTGTAGGAGAGAAAAAAACCATCGCCATGGGCGTGACCAATAGGGGAGAGTCGGCACTGGAAATTTCAGGGATCAACTCAAACAATTCACAATTCACTGTGGACACAACCGAATTTGTCGTAACCGCGCAAAATTTAAAATATGTGAATGTAACCTTTGCGCCGCAAACCGAGGGGACTATCAACGGACAATTAACTATTAGCAGCAATGATGAAACACATCCTGAGTTAAATGTCCCCGTCGTGGGCGTCGGCAAAATGTTGTCTGATCCTTATCTTGTTTACGATAAAACAGAGCTCAATTTCGGAAAAATTCAGCAAGGCGACACGCTGCAGAAATTCATTCTGCTGCAAAATTTTGGCGACAGAATCCTCAAGGTGTTTCATTTTTACAATGGAGACAGCGCCTTCCAATCGTTGGCCTCTGACACAATCCGCATTGAAAAAGAGCAATCTTATTACTTGTGGGTAAGATTTGCGCCTCAGGATACGATGGCACACAATGATGTGCTGAATTTTGCGACCAACGATCCGAACAACCAATTTGTGGAAATCAATCTCGTCGGAAAAGGCGAACCTAATGCGCAACAGTTAATTGTTTCTTTTTCCGAAATTAATTTTGGAACTGTTTTGATTCATTCGCAGGCAAAAGATTCGATTTTAGTGAGCAATATCGGCAATCGCACGCTCACAGTTTCCAATATTCTCTCCACAAATTCGCATTTCAGACCCGGCGTCACGTTTTTTAATATCGGGCCAGAAGCGACAAAAAAAGTGTACATAAATTTCAAACCGGATTCCATTAAACAGTTTGCCGGACAACTGATTATCGTGAGCAACGACCCCGTAGCAGACAGCATTTTTGTCCAATTGAACGGAACCGGACGCGATTCCACGAATCAGCATTTGCGCCTGTCTTCGGATTCATTGAATTTCGGAGAGGTCGCCAGGGATAACGCGAAAATCATGTCGCTGGTAATTAATAATAAAGGAGAAAGGAAACTTAATATTACCAATATCTTCAACAGCGAGGCAGCATTTTCTCCGACACAGACCGAACTCACTATTTTGGGCAACTCTTTTCAGACAGTTTATGTCAATTTTGAGCCGACAGAAAGCGTCAAATACGTCGATACGCTGAAAATTGTCAGCAATGATCCGGAAAATGACACATCGCTGGTAATTTTATCCGGGAAAGGAAGAGAACCGCTGGCTCAGAAAATGGCTGTTTCGGATACGATTCTCGATTTTGGTTCTGTCGCTTTGGGTAGAAGCCTGACGAAATACATTACTGTTTTTAACACCGGTGAAAAAAAACTCTCTGTTTTCAATGTTGCAGTTAATGATAGCCAATTTCAACTCGCCAATGACTGGTTTATTCTTGAGCCAGGAAAAAGCAAATATTTATCAGTAACTTATTTGCCAAATTCAGAACTACAAACTACAGCCGCCTTGATTCTGGAATCAAATGACCCGGAAAAACCACAAGTTACCATTACGCTTTTGGGTCGGGGAACGATTTACGAGGGACCAGAAGCGGTAATATCTCCGGACAATCTGGATTTTGGTAAAACTTTTCTCGGCGCGGAAAAACAGCTTGTTTTCAAAATTTACAATCGTTCACAATCTTCATCTTTGCATATCACAAACTATAGTTTGGCAAATTCAATGTACAAGATTGTCGAGATGCCTAATTCTGTCGCGGCTTCAGACAGCGGTTTCATTCGAGTCGCGTATCAGCCTTTGCAAGAAGGAAATCACTACGGTAGCTTGACAATTTTCACCAATGATGTTTACAATGAACAAATTTCACTCATGTTGTACGGCAGCGGAGTCAGCACTTTCCCGGCGCAAAACACACTGTCTCAATTGGGCTGGTCGGGTAATGGCTCATCTCCGTTTGGCGATGGATATTCGATCTTTGGCGGCAATTACACTGCTGACGTTTTGTCCAATAAAAACGAGAAGGCGCTTTTCATCAAAGACATTTACTTGTACGAAATTCCCGAATCTCAGAATACTTACATGAATTTGAGCTTCAAAAATAGAATTACGATTATCATTAACAATACAATGGTATTCGACAGCACGGACACGAATTTGAAATATTGGAATAAATCCAATTTGGATGTTTCGCCATATTTAACGCTGGGCAGAAATCGCATCGCCGTAGTCGTTCGAACGAATAATAACTCGTCGGGAAATAACGGCGGATTTGACTGCGAAATGTTTGTGAACGGCCAGCCGAAAATTCGCCGCGGCGACCAGAACTGGAATCAGCCGGATGCGCTGTGGTGGTATTTTTATCCTGTAACTACAATTCCCGCGGACAACATCAACGGCCGTCTCTGGTTCGCCAGTGATTACGCGCTGGATTTTGCTGATTCAATCAAAGCACGCTGGAGCTTCGAGCCCACAGGCAGCGACACAATTTACGATTCTTCTGTTTTCGGCAGACGCGCAATTTTGCACAATGTGCAATGGATTGACGGAATTACCGGAAAAGCAATGCAATTTAGCGGAAGTGATAATTCTTATGCCGAAATTGAGTCCAATCTCAATGAATTGCCGCTAAATATCGAAATGTGGCTGAATTGTTACGACGCGCGCAGCTACCGACAGGTCGTTTTTTCTAATAAATTAGACGAAACTGAAAATGGCAATGGTCTATTTATTGCGCCGGATTTGCGTCTCGGCGTCTATTTTTACAACGGAGAATATATTTTTCCAAACTACGTGCTTGAACCGGGCGCCTGGCATTTGATTTCGGTGCAATACGGGTACGATCAGGAAGCGGGGTTGAATTTTGTCACTGTCTTTGTGGATGGCGACAGCGTCGGATATTACAATTATCAGCCGAATTATCCGTTGGGGCCGGCAAATAAATTTTACATCGGCGGTGTGCCACAGATTCAATCCGTTGGTTTCTACGGGGCAATCGATGAACTGACATTGAAAAATAAGGTCTCGGGCGCGCCCCCGGTTGCAGATGTGGCAGCGGTCGATTTCGTTCGCAGTTCCAATGTCATCTCGAAAATTGACACCATGCTGACGTTTAAAATTGCACCGACTCCGTTCAAAATACTGTCCGGAGAATTGACGCTATTCCACGGCGGAGAAACTCCCACAACGGCGACTGCCCTTGTCGATACAAATTTTTGGAGCAAAGATTCGGTTTATTCATCCGGACTCACAATCAAAATTCCGTCCAACTATTTGGACGTGAGAGGCTTGTATTTTTCGCTTTTACTGAGGACTAATTGGGGCGGCGTTCGTTTTCCAGTTGAAGGATTCCATTTTCTCCGCTATCGGACTGCCTACGAAGCATCAAATTTGACCCTTGCGCAGCGGCATTATCGCATGGTTTCTGTTCCGTACGAATTGCAGGAAAGCAACCTCCGAAAGGTGTTGGAAAATTTCGGCGGGTACGATCCCTACCGTTGGAGATTGTTCGATTGGGAGCAGACAGATACGACCTACGTTGAATTCAGCGACACCACTCAGGACAGCCGCTGGAAATTTGAACGCGGAAAGGCTTTCTGGCTTGTGACCGACGGCGAGAAAGATTTTGTCGGAGGAACTGGCGTTACGCCGGAAAATCAAGATTACAGAATCGTTCTCACGCCCGGCTGGAACATGGTGGGAAATCCGTTCCCGTACACCATTCCATTTTCCATGATATCAGCTACGGATGACAATGTATTACAGGGGCCGTTTTATTATCAATCCTCTGACTCCATCGGCTGGCTGCCGCCTGAGAGAGTCACATATTGCCAGCCCTGGGAAGGCTATTTTATTTGGAACGGCGATTCGGTGAATCAAACGATTATCGTTCCGGCGATGGAAGATAATGGGCTTCTTCTGCCAAAGCCGATTGGGGAGAGGCAGTATTTTGCGAAGAAGTATCCCGATGCAAGCTTCATCATTGAAGCCACTGCGGTTTGTGGGAAATATTTTGACAAAGGAAATCTTTTCGGCGCTGCGAAAAAGGCGGCCAAAGAATTTGACCACTACGATTCTCCCGAAGTGCCGGAGATCAGCAATCATATTTCTCTGTGGGCAAACAATTTCCATTGGAAAAAGAGAAGAGGCGCCTATCGGATTGATTTTCAAAAGGACGGGGAGAATGGCTATTCATGGCAATTAGCGCTCGATTGTCAGGTTCCCGGCGCAAAATCAGCAACCCTGTCTTTTCGCGAAATCAAAAAGCTGCCTGCTAACTGGCAGATTTACCTTTTTGACGTTGACGAAGATATTGCCTACAATTTAAATGAAAGAAAAGATTTGAGTCTGCCGATTCAATCGGATGACGGCATGGTAAAACATTTCAAGTTAGTCGTTGGCGACGAAAAATATATTCAGCAGAATTCCGAAGAAATTCCGCTGGTGCCGGTTGAATTTGCTCTCAAACAAAACTATCCTAACCCATTCAACGGTGTGACCACAATTGAATTTAGTCTCCCGAGAAGAATGAATGTAAAAGTACAAATTTACAACATATTGGGACAATCTGTAAAAACGCTGGTCAATGGCACAATGCGCGGCGGCGTGCATCAGTTGCACTGGGACGGCAAAAATCAATTCGATCAATTTGTGCCCAGCGGCATGTATTTTGTGAAAATAACCGGCGAACGGAAAGCCACTGACGTGAAGAAAATTTTACTGCTGAAATAACTTTTTCAGCTTATTACGAATTTGACTTTCGAATTAAAATGTAAATTCTGGAGCATACGATGAGGAAAGTATTTCTACTTTTGCTCGGCATTGTAATTTTTCCCATTTTTTTATTTGGACAGGCGGAGAATGGCTACGTGCGTACAAGCATGGTTTTGCAGATTTGGAACATTGAAAATGTCCCTGAAGCGATTTCCGAAGGGACGTTGCCCATTGAATTTGTCTATCCGATTCGCGATAACGTGCAGTTGCAAATAAATCACTCGCCGGCGACGTCCAAATTTGGCGATGTCAGCATGACGGGACTGTCCGATACCTGGATCAAAGCAAATTACAGTTTCGCCGGTGACAATGCGATTGCCAGCATCGGTCTTGGGCTCCCGACCGGAAAAACCAAACTGGATTCGTCGCAACTGATTCTGGCGAAATTTTTAAGTTGGCAGTCTTTTCAATTTTTGCTTCCGGTTTACGGACAGGGACTTACTTTAAGCGGTGGTCTGATGTACGCCTATCCGTTTACAGACAAACTGACCGTCGGCGGCGGCGCCAACTTTGTTTATCGCGGGAAATATAATTACAGTGATCAATTTTCTGCAGACTTAGACCCGGGTGAACAAATCGGTTTGAATGTGGGCGTTGATTATTTGATTCTGGATAATTTGCAAGGCAGTTTTGATTTTGTTTTCAATTACTACACTGCGGACAAGCTTGACAATGTGGAAATCTTTGCCTCGGGACCCAAATTTTTGGCCAAATTGGCGCTTCAATATCAACGAGGAGACCAGTTCTACTGGTTGCAGGTTTTTTATCAGGCAAAAGCCAAAAATCAAATTTATGACTATCTCAATGAAAAATTAAAACCGGAGCCTAAAAATTCCAATATCACCATTAGGGAAATGCACGTCGGCGCGAAATTCAAAGTTGCCGAAAAAGTTTCACTTTCCGTAATTGGCGAGATTCGCTCGTATGTAGAGAATGAATACAATCATGGCTGGACAGATCTGGCTGGCGGAGGCGTTGTCGGAGAATACCAATTTTCCGATCAACTGTCTCTGTTTTCGGGAGTGAAACTCTTTTTCGGTGACGGGCAAATTTTGGCGGCAAATCCTGCTTACCAGGGATATGAGTTCAAGCTGGGCAGCCAGTGGTCTTTTTAATCAATTTTACGGAGAAAATCAATGAAAAAATTGTTCGTGCTTCTGCTATTTGTTCTGTTGATAAATATTTCTTTGTACGCTGTACCAAATGAAACAATCGCTGTTCTTGATTTTTCAAACAACAGTTTGATGGACAGAGACAAATATGAATCGCTTTCCGGCGGTTTGGCAGAAATAATGATCACCGAATTGAGCAAAGTGAAATCGCTCCAGCTTGTTGAGCGGCAAAAAATAAACGAGCTCATCAAAGAGATGCAGCTTGCCCAAAGCGGAATGATTTCCGAAGATAGCGGCGTTCAGGTGGGCAAGCTTTTGGGGGCAAAATATCTGGTTTTCGGCAGCTACATGGTTTTCGGCAAAAAAATCCGCGTGGATGTGCGCATTGTGGAAGTGGAAACCGGTCTCACTGTCAAGGCAGAGGAAGTTACCGACAAAGTAAAAAATATGTTCAAAGTGATCAAAAAGTTGAGTGAAAAGATTCTCAAAAATTTGAACATTAAACTTTCCAAAGAGGAGAAAAAGAACCTTTTTGCTAACAACACTTCTGCTGAAGTCATTGAATTATTTTCTCTGGGGCTGGAAGCAGAAGAAAATGGCGATACTGTTAGTGCCAAAAAATATTACATTCAAGCGTTTAGAATGGACGACAATTTCGTTCCGGTGAGAAAAAAATTGAAGGCATTGTTAACAAAAGAAAAGCAGAAATAGAAGCCACTAAATGTAAAACGAAGAAAGCAAAAATTTCATCGTCACGCTGATGAAATTTTTGCTTTCTTTTTTGAGAAAAAAACGAAAATCTATTCGTTATTTACAACGAGTCTTAGTTCAACCGGTGACTGCTGCATTTCTCCCCGTTCAATTGTGCCGACTTCGATGAAACTGTATAAGTTTCTGCCGCAATTATTTTCACAGCGAAAGTCGTGAAAAATTCGGTCACAATCTGCCTGGGAGTTGACTTTAAATCGCTTCACTGTGCCGCAAGACTCACACGAAATGATAAGTTCGCTAATTTTTATCTCTGCCACGTGGTGATCTCCTCTGATGCAAAGCCCTGATGTCGTTTTTTCTAAAATGAATTTGCAAGTTTTGTTCCTCATCTGACAAAATCAATATATTGTGTAAATATATAACAATAGCACAATATGTAGTAGCATGAAATTGCTCAATTGTATCAGAATAATCACGAGTGATAATTTTTGTTTCAAAGTAATACAATTTCAAATTTTGCCGATCTCGCTAAAGTGAAAAAAAAGAGACTTGCTTTGAATTCTGCCCATCTGGTTTGAACAAAAAAAATCAAAAAAAAACTTGACAACAATACTAAAAAATTTTATATTAGGCAGCGATAAAAAAGAAGTTTTTTTTTAATTCGCGGAACCCACGCTTTGCGAGCTCATCGCAATAGAATTAGAACTTTGAGAAAAGGGATAGAAATTTTTTGTCAAATTTTCTTAATATTCTAAAAAAAAGTCTTGCATTATTTTTAAAATTTCCGTATATTTAACACCAATAAAAGCGGGAGTAGTTCAGTGGTAGAACACCACCTTGCCAAGGTGGGGGTCGCGAGTTCGAACCTCGTCTCCCGCTCTCTTCTTTAGGCGGCGTAGCCAAGTGGCTAAGGCGGAGGTCTGCAAAACCTCTATTCATCGGTTCGACTCCGATCGCCGCCTCAGTTGCGTGTGCCGGGGTGGCGGAATTGGCAGACGCAAGGGACTTAAAATCCCTCGGATATTTTTATCCGTGCCGGTTCGACTCCGGCCCTCGGCACCAAAAAAGAATCAGGGGCGATTAGCTCAGGTGGTTAGAGTGCTTGCTTGACATGCAAGAGGTCACTGGTTCAAGTCCAGTATCGCCCACAAAAATCGGTTGAATTTTCAAATTAGCCGAATTCTGAATTGTTTGGAATTCGGCTATCTGATATTAGGGGTTAATCAAGCGAAAAGAGCCATGTCGATGAATAAGATCAAGATTACTTTTCCTGACGGGAGTTCAAAAGAGTACAACAGCGGAATTACTGCGCGGGAAATTGTCGAAGAGCTGAGTAGGGGACTAGCAAAAAAGACTGTCGCAGCAAAATTCAACAGCCAGATGATGGATTTAAGCCGCACTTTGACTGAAGACGGCACAATTGAATTTATCACTTACGATACGCCCGAGGGGATGCACGTTTTTTGGCATAGCTCTGCGCATATCATGGCTCATGCGATAAAAAATTTATTTCCGGAAGCAAAATTTGGTTTTGGTCCCGCGCTGGACGATCGTTTTTATTACGATTTTGAAATCAGCCGTTCGCTCACACCGGACGATCTGGAAAAGATCGAACAGGAGATGCAGAAAATTGTCGCTGAAAATCACCCCTTCGTACGCGAAGAATTGAGCAAAGAAGAGGCGATTAAATTATTCCAGGAGCGGAATGAGCCGTACAAAGTTGAGCATGTTTCCGAATTGGAAGACAGCACCAGTGTTTATCGCGAAGGCGAATTTGTTGATTTGTGTTCTGGACCCCATTTGCCCTCAACCGGAATAGTCAAATATTTCAAATTGTTAGCTATTTCCGGCGCCTACTGGAAAGGCGACGAGAAAAATCCTATGTTGCAGCGGGTTTATGGCGTCTCTTTTCCCAAAAAATCGGCGCTGGACGAATTTTTGTACAAATTGGAAGAGGCGAAAAAAAGAGACCATCGCCGCCTGGGCCGGGAGCTTGATTTGTTCAGTATCTCCGAGGAAATCGGCGCGGGACTCGTGCTTTGGCATCCCAAAGGTGCGTTGATTCGGAAAATCATCGAAGATTTCTGGCGCGATGAACATTTGAAGGCCGGCTACGAACTTGTATTTACGCCGCACATTGCCAGACTTGATTTGTGGGGCAAAAGCGGCCATCTGGACTTTTTTTCTGAAAATATGTTCTCTTCAATGGAAATGGAGAATGTCAACTACCAGTTGAAACCGATGAATTGCCCGTTTCACTTGCTCATTTACAAAAGCAAAGGCAAAAGTTATCGGGATCTGCCGATTCGTTGGGCGGAATTGGGCACGGTTTATCGTTACGAACGTTCCGGTGTGCTGCACGGGTTGCTTCGGGTGCGCGGTTTCACCCAGGACGACGCGCATATTTTCTGCCGTCCCGATCAGTTGCAAGATGAAATCAGAAATTGTCTCGATTTTACAACATTTATTTTGGGAACTTTTGGCTTTTCAAATTATGAAATATATTTGTCCACCCGTCCGGAAAAATTTGTCGGCACCGTGGAAAATTGGGATCTGGCGACAGATGCTTTGAAAACCGCGCTTGAAGCGAGTGGTCTGGGCTATGAAATTGATCCCGGTGAAGGCGTTTTCTACGGGCCAAAAATTGACATTAAAATTAAAGACGTGTTGGATCGCGCCTGGCAATGCACCACGATTCAGGTAGATTTTAACGAACCGGAGAGATTTGACATCACTTATCGCGGCGAAGACGGCGAAGATCACCGTCCGATTATGATTCACCGCGCGCTCATGGGATCGCTGGAAAGATTTTTCGGCACGCTCATTGAGCACTACGGCGGCGCATTTCCTGCGTGGCTATCGCCGGTGCAGGCGATTATTTTGCCCATCACTGACAGACAACTGGATTACGCGAAAAAAATAGCCGAACAGTTGAAAAAGAGCAACATTCGTGTGCAGGTTGACGACAGAAACGAAAAAATCGGCTTCAAGATCAGAGAAGCGGAAATGCAAAAAATTCCGTACATGCTGATTGTGGGCGACAAAGAGATGGAAGCTGAAACTGTTTCTATCAGAAAACGTAGGGAAGGAGACATCGGCAAATTTGCATTATTAGAATTTGAAGCGACTATTCTGCAGGAGATTGCAGAAAAGAAATAGATTTTTCGCTATTTTTCTTTTTCACAAAACATTGGAGGTCAATTATTAGTAAAAAAGTTATCCGGGTGAATGATGACGTTACCGCTCCTCAGGTTCGCGTGATTAACGAGGAAGGTAAGCAAGTCGGTGTAGTTCCTATCTCTGAAGCCAAAAAACTCGCACAGGATGCTGGATTGGATCTAGTGGAAATCGTTCCCAATGCCAAGCCGCCGGTCTGTAAAATCATCGATTACGGAAAGTACAAATACGAGCTCGGAAAAAAAGAAAAATTGATGAAAAAGAAGCAGCATGTTATTCACGTGAAAGAGATCAGACTCAGCCCGAAAATCGAAGAGCATGATTTCAATTTCAAGGTTGGCCATGCGCGAAAATTTTTGGAGCAAGGAAATAAGGTAAAAGTAAATATCCTTTTCCGAGGGCGCCAAATCACTCACATCGAATTCGGCCGAGAAGTTATTGACAAATTTGCAAATGAATTGGAAGATATCGCCAAATTAGAGATGGGCCCCAAGGTCGAGGGTAGAAACATGGTGGCGATTTTTGTCAAAAAGTAAATAAAATCAATGAGGTAATGAAATGCCAAAAATGAAAAGCAAACGTGGCGCGGCGAAGCGTTTTAAAGCGACAGGGTCGGGAAAAGTGAAACGTTTTCACGCATTTGCAAGCCACATTAAAACAAGTAAATCACCAAAAAGAGTACGCAAGTTGCGGAAATCCGCGATTGTGGCAAAAAGCGAAGAAAAAAGAGCAAAACGATTGATTTTAGCATAAGTGAGGTAAAGAAATGCCAAGAGCAAAATCGAGTGTAGCTTCGAGAAATCGAAAGAAAAAAATATTGAAAGCTGCCAAAGGCTACTACGGCGGCAAACATAGGTTGTTCAAAACAGCCAAAGAGAGCGTAGAGCGCGCCTTAGCTTATTCCTATCGCGACCGAAAGAAACGCGCCGGACAATTCAGACGTTTGTGGATTGCCAGAATCAACGCGGCGGTGCGCAATGAAGGTTTGTCCTATTCAAAATTCATCCGATTGTTGAAAGACAACAACATTCAGCTCAACCGAAAAGTTTTGGCTGACATGGCAATTAATGATCCCGAAGGATTCAAGCGCCTGGTTCAACAAGTTAACTCGTAGGAAAGCCCATGAATTCAGATATTGAGTCGATCAAGCAGCAACTCCGGAAACTGAAAGAAGAATTCGAACGAGACATTGCGAACGGTGAAGAAGAGAATCTTGCTGAAAAAGTAAGGATAAAATATCTGAGCCGAAAGGGAAAGCTATCGTCATTTTTTGGATTTTTGGGCAAAGTTGAACCACAACATCGTCCTGAATTGGGGCAGCGTCTCAATCAGTTGAAAATTTTTTTCAATGAAGAACTGGAGAAATTAGCCGAAGCAGCAAAGAAAAAACCTCAAAAAGTTGATGTCTTTGATGCGACGCTGCCTGGCACACCGGTGCAAATGGGAACCAAACATCCGCTCTATCAGGTGTTGGATGAAATTAAAGAAATTTTCACCAATTTAGGTTTCACCATTGAGAACGGACCTGAGATAGAGCACGATTTTTACAATTTCGAGGCGTTGAATATTCCCAAAGATCATCCTTCCCGCGATCTGCAAGATACATTTTACATCACTGACGATCTTTTGTTGCGCACGCACACTTCGCCGGTGCAAATTCGGACGATGAAAAAAATGAAGCCGCCGATTCGGATGATCGCGCCGGGACGTTGTTTCCGCAAAGACGCCATTGACGCGACACATTTCCCTGTGTTTCATCAGGTCGAAGGTCTGGTCGTGGACAAAGGCATTACTTTTGCCGATCTGCGCGGCGTTGTCGGAGCATTTGCCAGGCGCTTATTTGGCAAGGATGTGAAAATTCGCTTCCGACCGAGTTTTTTTCCGTTCACAGAGCCCAGCGCTGAATATGATTTTTCTTGCGTAAAATGCAACGGCAAGGGGTGTAATATTTGCAAGGGAACGGGCTGGCTGGAGATTTCCGGCGCCGGCATGGTTGATCCCGCTGTTTTCGGATATGTTGACATCGATCCGGAAATTTACTCAGGCTTTGCTTTCGGAATGGGCGTGGAAAGAATTGCCATGTTGAAATATCAGGTTGCGGACATCCGTGATTTTTACGAAAATGATTTGAGATTTTTGACTCAATTTTAATGTTCTCGTTAAAATGCAAAAAATGAGGAAGATGGTTCGTTGAAAGTTACCGTTGATTGGTTAAAGAAATATATTGACTTCCCGTACGATCCCGTTACTCTAGGACAGAAATTGACCATGCTCGGTCTGGAGTTAGAGGGAATTGAGAAAAATCACTACGATTTCAGCGGCGTGGTCGTTGGGAAAATCGTCGAGACAAAAAAACACGAGAAACGTCCCAATATCAGTATTTGTCAAGTGGATATCGGCGGTGAAACTGTCCAGTTAGTTTGCGGCGCTCCCAATGCCGCAGCGGACAAAATGGTTGCCGTCGCGCTTCCCGGCGCAAAACTTCCTTCCGGGCAAACAATCAAAGAAATTGAAATCGACGGCTACAAATCCCCTGGCATGATTTGTTCAGAGGCGGAATTGGGAATTTCCCATCAGAGCGAAATCATCATGGAACTTAGCAACGGCGCTCCATTAGGAACGGACTTACGAGATTATCTGGGAGAAACGGAAACTGTATTAGAGCTTTCAATTACGCCGAACCGACCAGATTGTCTGGGAGTGATCGGAGTCGCCAGAGAAGTCGCGGCTCTGGTAAAAAAACGTGTTCGCACGCCGGAAATCAAAATCAACGAATCAAACGCGCTGAAAGTCAACGATTTTGTCAAAGTTGAGATCAAAAATCCCAAAAGTTGTCCGCGATACACGGCGCGGTACATCGAAGGCATCAAAATTGGGCCCTCGCCGCGCTGGTTGATTCAAAAATTAGAAGCAGTAGGAATCCGTACAATCAACAATATCGTTGATGTGACAAATTTTGTCATGATGGAGACGGGGCAGCCGCTGCACGCTTTTGATTACGATGAACTTTCCGGCGGCAAAATTGTTGTCCGCCACGCCACGGCAGGGGAGAAGTTTGTCACATTGGACGAGAAAGAGCACACTCTTTCCAATGAAAGATTGCTTATCTGCGATGCAGAAAAGCCAGTTGCGCTCGCTGGCGTCATGGGAGGATTGAACTCAGAAATTTCGACGGGTACAACTCGGGTTCTCCTGGAAAGCGCACTGTTTGATCCCACAAATATTCGCCGCACTGCCAAAACGCTGGAAATTTCAACAGAGTCCAGCCGACGATTCGAGCGCGGTGTGGATCCCGAAGGAGTCGTTTACGCGCTAAACCGAGCAGCGCAATTGATTCAGGAACTGGCTGGCGGAAAAGTTGCAGCGGGATTTGTGGATGAATATCCGCGGAAAATTACGCCGGTAAAAATTGAGCTCCGTATCGCGCGCGTCAATTCTATTTTGGGCGCAGAACTTTCTGAAAAAGAAATTACCGATTTGCTGGAACGCCTGGAATTTTCCGTTGAGCAAATTGAAGATGGAAAATTGTTGGTTCACGTGCCGACATTCCGCGTTGACGTGGAGCGCGAGATCGACTTGATCGAGGAAATTTCTCGGCTTTACGGTTTCAACAATATCGAAGAAAGCGTTTATGCGAAAATTCCGCTGGATATTCCGGTAAATAAAGAAGAAAAATTTCAGCAACTCTTACGTGATTTGATTGTTCGGCTTGGCTATAATGAAATTTTAACTCATGCGATGATCAGCTTTGACGTCGCCAGCAGATTTACGGCCAATGAGCCGATAAAAATCAAGAATCCGCTGAGCGAAGATATGGGAACGCTGCGCACCAGTTTATTGGCAGGATTATTGCAAATAGTCAAATGGAACAAAAATCGCAAAATTACAGATCAGCAATTGTTTGAAATTGGAAATATTTTTTATTACAAAAAAGGGAACAAAAAAGAGCATCGGGAAAAGAAAAAAATTGCTCTGGTGCGCACGGGAAAAGTGCGGCATGACTCATGGCTGGAAAGGGGCCGGGAGGTGACATTTTTTGACCTCAAGGGCGATTTGCGTGCTCTGCTGAAAACTTTGAATATCGACAATGTCAGTTTTCGGGAGAAAACAGAAAATTCATTTCTAGACAATGAGCGCTCCGTAAATATATACCTGGGAAAAGAGAAAGTTGGTTTCGTCGGATTTATTTCCGATGAAATATTGGAATTATTTAATCTCGATGATACCATAGTTGCCGCTGAAATTGATTTTCAGCCGCTTTTTGAAAATTACAATTGGGCGCGGAAGGCAATATCCGTCAGTAAATTCCCTGCCGTACATCGGGATATTGCGGTTGTGGTCGAACAAATGATTGTGGCGGAAACAATAGAATCGCACATTTGGGAGAGCGGCGGAAAGTACCTCAGACGCGTGGAGCTTTTCGATGTTTACAGCGGAAAGCAGGTCGCAGCCGATAAAAAAAGTTTTGCTTTTTCTTTATCATTTCAGTCCGATGAACGAACACTGACTGAGGCGGAAGTGGATGCAGATTTTCAAAATATTTTAGAGACATTAAAGAAAAAAGATAATGCTCACCTTCGGGCATAACCTTGAATTCAGAGATCGCTATGAGCGCGCTAGATATTTTGGAACAAAAAATTCTGCAAACCATTAAAATAATTGAGCGGCTGTCTGCAGAAAATAAAAAATTAAAACAAGAAAAAGATGCTTTGCTACAGGAATTAAAAGAAAAGGAACAATCTGTTGCGCAAACTGCGCAACAGTCAGATTTACCGGAACGCCAATCAGCAGATTTGGACAAATTAATAAAAAAAGAAGCACAAATTCGGTTAAGAATACAAAACATAATCGAAAAACTGAACCAGTTAGAAAAACTGAATCTTGGAATAGATAAAAAATGACGATTATTAGTGTCGTCTAATGTTCTGAAAATATTGCAGTGGCTAATGAGTGATGAATTTAAAATACTAAAAGTTAATATATTTGGCACCGAATATCCCATCAAAGGGAGTACGGATACTGAATATATTAAACAAGTCGCCAGCTACGTTGATCAAAAAATGCGCGAGATAGATCAAAATATACCGATAGATTCATCCCTGAAAGTGGCCATATTAGCGGCCTTAAACATAAGTGATGAATTGTTTCGGGAGCGTGAGCAAAAGGGGAATTCAGGAGATTTTAGTGATAAAATTCAACATTTGACACAACTTTTGGATTCTTGTATCGGCAAATACGGGAATTAACATCATCGCTTTATTGGCCTATCCCTGTTTTCAGTGATATTAGACGCACGATTTAAATCGTCGCCGTTGAGCCTTAGTGGACGGTTTGGCTTTTTGTGCTTAATATTACGGAAAACAGGGATTTTTTTTACTCACCCAAAATTTTGGAGGGGAGATGGAAATCTATTGGATGATAGCGATTGTTGTTGTAGGATTCGGGGCATTTGTTTTTGGGTGGCTCGCCAGTAAAAAAGTTGGCCAATCGAAAATTGGAAATGCCGAAAAAGTCGCGGAAAGAATCATCAGCAATGCAGAGCGCGATGCAGAAGCGCTAAAAAAAGAAAAATTATTTGAAGTAAAAGATGAGTGGATTAAACTAAAACAAAATTTTGAGAATGAAACAAAATCACGGCGCAATGAACTGACAAGATTGGAAAAGCAATTAGCAAATCGAGAAGTCAACATGGATCGAAAAGTCGATTTGCTTAACAAAAAAGAAAGAGAACTCAAGCGAGTCGAGCAAGACGTTTATGAAAAACAAGCAAAAGTGACGCAATTACAGTTGAAATTAGAGAAGATCATTCAGGAACAAAATACAAAATTGGAAAAGATATCAGGAATTTCACACGAGGAAGCAAAGCGAATCCTGATGGAAAATCTCATCGAGAAAGCAAAGCAGGAATCAGCTCACATCGTTAAAGACATCAAAGATCAGGCGAAGCTTACCGCTAATAAAGAGGCGAAGGAGATTATCATTCAGGCGATTCAGCGCACAGCGGCCGACCATTCCGTGGAGACAACGGTTTCCGTTGTCAATTTGCCGAATGAGGAAATGAAGGGTCGCATTATCGGGCGTGAGGGAAGAAATATTCGTAGTTTTGAAACTGCGACCGGCATTGAGGTGATCGTAGATGATACGCCAGAGGCAGTAATTTTGTCCGGTTTCGATCCGTTCCGACGAGAAATTGCCAGAATCGCATTGGAGAGATTAATTGCCGACGGCCGAATTCATCCGGCGCGAATTGAGGAAGTTGTGAATAAAGTCGCCAAAGAGATGGAAGAACGGATTGTGGAAATCGGGGAGCAAGCAATGTTGGAAACCGGGGTCCATAATTTGCATCCGCAATTGATTCGTCTGCTCGGCAAACTCAGTTATCGCACCAGTTACGGTCAGAATGTGCTGCAGCACGCCAAAGAAGTTGCCTATCTTGCGGGACTGATGGCCGCAGATCTGGGTTTGGATGCTTCGATTGCCAAAAGAGCCGGCTTGCTGCACGACATCGGCAAAGCGATCGACAAAAATACCGAAGGAACGCACACGGAAATTGGCGGAGAGATCGCTAAAAAATATAAAGAACATCCTATCGTGGTAAACGCGATTTTGAGCCACCATGAGGATGTGGAACCGATTTCTCCGATCAGCGTATTGGTACAAGCGGCAGATGCGATTTCCGGATCGCGACCGGGAGCCAGAAGAGAGACGCTGGAAGGATACGTCAAGCGCTTGCAGAAATTGGAACAATTGGCTGAATCATTCAGCGGCGTGGTAAAAACTTACGCTATTCAGGCAGGCCGTGAAATTCGCGTGATGGTGGAACATGAGAAAATTGACGACGCGATGGCCGATCAATTGGCTACGGATATTGCGCAGAAAATTCAGGATGAAATGGAGTATCCGGGGCAGATTAAGGTTACGGTTATTCGCGAATATCGCTCTGTCGATTACGCAAAATAATTTCGGCGGAAGATTGATTTTTGCTCTATTGCCTTTGGCGGAAGTCTGTGAGACGAAATTTACAAGATTGAAAGTGTGTGATTTAAGCTACCGCTTTTTCATCCTGTAAATCAGCGCAGGGGAAATAACAATCTCATTGCCGTCAACAAGCAAAATTGTGGGAAAATCCAATAATGTTACCGCCAAATTTCAACTTGGCTAATTTTTCAATTGATTTTTATCGCTAATTTTTCTATATTTAACAAGGAATCAAATTGCAAAATGATGTTCTAAACATTCTTTTTATTGCAGATATTATCGGCAAGCCAGGTCTGAAAATTGTCCAAAATTCCGTGCCTGAAATCAGACAACTGTACAATATTGATTTGTGCATTGCCAATGGGGAGAACGGAGCTGCCGGAAAAGGGCTCACTGAACCCATTGCGGCGCAATATTTTCAGCATGGCATAGACGTTATTACCAGCGGCAATCACATTTTTGAAAATTACAATTTTCCGAAATTACTGAACAGTAATTCGCGTATTTTGCGGCCCATCAATTATCCGCGCGGTGTTACCGGAAAAGGGTGGACGATTTATCGCACCAAGAAAAATGAAAAAATTGGCGTGATGAATGCACAGGGAAGAACTTTCATGTTTCCCATTGATTGTCCGTTTCAGGCCTTGTCGCGTGAAATCTCAAGAATAAGATTGGAAACGCCGTACATTTTTGTGGATTTTCACGCAGAAGCATCTGCGGAAAAAATAGCGATGGGTTGGCATCTCGACGGAAAAGTTTCAGCCGTGATCGGCACGCACACTCACGTACAAACTGCTGATGAGCGAATTTTGCCCGGCGGAACGGCTTACATCACTGACGCCGGGATGACCGGGCCCTTTGATTCGGTCATCGGCATGAAAAAAGAAATTGCAATCAAAAGATTTATTTATCAAACGCCGTTTCGTTATCAACCGGCGGAATCGGATTTAAGATTTAACGGCGTTGTTGTCACAATCGACAAGAATACAACAAAAGCCATCGCCATAAAAAGATTAAATTTCAAGACTGACCAAGAAGGCAAAAGAATAGAAAATGACCGCAAAAATTATTGATGGCAAGAAAATTGCAGCGGATATTAAGTTAGAGTTAAAACAAGAAATTGCGCGATTAAAAACTCGTCACATTTTTCCGACTCTAGCGACTGTACTGGTGGGTGATGATCCGGCTTCTGCGACATACGTACGCATGAAGGAGAAAATGTGCAATGTGTTAGGCATCGGAACCAAAAGTATCAAAAAATCAGCGAATTTGAAAGAAAGTGATTTGCTGGAAATTATTGCCGATCTTGGTCGTGATGAATCAGTTCACGGAATTCTGGTTCAATTACCGCTGCCGAAGCACATACATGAGTCCAATGTTATCAATTCGATACCGCCAGAAAAAGATGTGGATGGTTTTCATCCGGTTAACTGGGGAAAAATGATCAGGGGAGAAGATTGTTTTTTACCCTGTACACCTGCCGGAATACAAGAAATGCTCGTGAGAAGCGGCTATAATCCCGAAAAAAAACATGTCGTCATTGTGGGGCGCAGCAAAATAGTGGGGTTGCCACTGGCAAATATGCTCGTTCGCAAAGTTGCGGGCGCCAATGCGACTGTTACAATTTGCCATACCGGAACACAAAACCTGGCTGAAATTACGAAACAGGCAGACATTTTGGTTGCCGCTGTTGGCAGAGCCGAGGTCATCACTGCGGACATGGTCAATGAAAGATCTGTCGTAATCGATGTCGGCGTAAATAGGGTGGAAGCACTGGAATCGAAAAGGGGTTACAAATTGGTCGGCGATGTTCATTTTGATTCAGTCTCAAAAAAAGTCCAGGCAATTTCGCCTGTGCCCGGGGGAGTGGGACCGATGACGATAATTATGTTAATGAAAAATACTGTAAAAGCAGCTAAAAAAATGGCTCAATAAAAACGAATAAGCGCCAGTAGCTCAATTGGATAGAGCGTTGGCCTCCGGAGCCAGAGGTTGTGGGTTCGATTCCCGCCTGGCGCACGAACCTTTTCCAAAAGTCCCTATGACAAAAAGAGAAAATAAAACAAAAAAAGCACCGTTGGAAAATGACAGAGTCCATTTATTGTCAATTTTGAGCTATGTTCCCTTGTTTTGTTTTATCACCTTTTTTTCTTTTGACAAACTGGATGAATTTTCCAAACGTCACGCAAAACAGGGGATTATCTTGTTAATTATCGAGGTCATTGCGCTTTTGTTTTTAATCGACGTAATTAGCAAAATTTTCTGGATCATCATATTGGCTTTGTGTCTTTTTCTTTCTTTTGTCGGAATCGTTAAAGCGACTTTGAAGCGATCTTTTCAAGTACCATTTTTCGGGGAATTCTTAAATAAATATGATCTGTAATATAGCTAACTGATTGAAAGAGAATGGGTAACATTAAGGGACAAAAAACAATCAAAGCAGTTATTCCACTCAGCCTCATCAATGATAATGATAGGCAGTTGCTTAAAGCCCCGCTGAACGCAGAGAACAAGAAACATTTATTGCAGAAATTTTTTCAAATTGACGACTCCCAGGCGAATGCAATCAAAGTGGAACCAAACGAAAATACACTTAATCTGCTCTGGCATATCCCAAAAGTTAGTCCTGATGCGGAACAACACCATAAGCAGGCAATTATTGCCGCCAAAAACAGGAAATTAGACGAGTCAATTCTTCATTGGGAAGAAGCTTCAAATTCTGATCCGTATAACCCTGAGTATTTATTTCATTTAGGAATAGCTTATTACGAAACGAAGAAATACAATGAAGCGATTCAATCTTTGAAGCGTGCCATCACAATTTGTCCCATTCTTCAGAAGGCGTACATTATTTTAGGAATGAGCTATCTGAAAATTCGCAAATTTGACGAGTCCAAAAATTATTTGGAAAAAAGCCTGATCTTTAATCGAAAAAACTTATTGATTTATCTAAATTTAGGCTCTGTTTACGGCATCTTGAAAGATTATAACAGAGCGGAAGAAATGTTTATGCAGGCAATAAATATTTCTCCGAAGGAGCCAAGACCTTATTTCGGATTGGCTAAAATTTATGCAACTTTGGGAAAGAACGACGAAGCAAATAATTTTTTCAAAAAAGTGATCGAGCTTGATAAAAAGGGAATACTGGCCAATTACGCTAAAAGATCCATTGTTATTCTTCAGCCGGCGCCTGAAGCAACCGCTGAGAAAGAGCTTGCGGTTGAAAGCGCTGAAAATCCCGAAGAATATTATACGCGCGGCTATCGTTTTTTTCTGTTGGGAAATTTTGGACAGGCGATCCGTATGTACCAGCAATATTTAAGGATCAAACCCAGCGACGATTACGTCTGGTACGCGTTAGGCGAGGCTCAATTGCGCGCCGGAGACGTGAAAAATGCGGTGGAATCGTTCAAGCGAGCGGCAAAAATTTCCCCGAAGAAAGGCCTTTATTACAAAGAAATGGCGGTAGGATTTTATTATTTGCACGATTGGGAAAAATTAGCAGCGGCAACAAAAAAGGCGAAAGAATTGGGAAAAAATGATAGTCTGGTGTACTGTTTGCTCGGGAAAGCTCTCAAAGAACTGGGCAATATCAATGAATCTATTGTAATGCTGGATCATTCGCTAAAAACAAATTCCAATAATTTATTGGCAAAATACTTTATTGCTCAATCATTACTGAAAAAAAATGACCCGGAAAATGCCTTGGGCTATCTGGAAGAAATAACCTCCTCAAAAATAAATTCACAGGTTAAATCAGAAGCCGAGAAACTTTTAAAAGAAATTGAGGCAATGTAATGAATGTAGGAAAGACCTTTTTTTTGCCATTCTTTGGGTCGTATAAGATATATTATGTAAACTATTCAATATTTGAACCACAACAAAGGCCAAATTAATCTACAAGCAACGAAAAATCAAATGCTTTTGCCGAATGAGTCAAGCTGCCAATTGATATAAAATCTACACCCGTGTCAACAAATTTGTCGATGTTTTCATAATTTACTCCGCCGGAAATTTCAATTTTGACATGATTATCTTTTTCTTTGATAAGACTAACCGCTTGCTTAATTTTATTAACGGTCATATTATCTAACATAATTCTATCCGCTCCTGCGATTAGCGCTTGTTTTACTTCTTCGAGATTTGTCGTTTCCACTTCAATCGCTATTTCTTTTCGCACTTTTTCTGAATATTTTTTGCACTGCTCAACTGCCTGCAAAATACCGCCTGCGGCTTTAATATGATTTTCCTTTATGAGAAACATATCAAACAAGCCAAAACGATGATTTTGACCGCCACCGACTTTCACCGCATATTTGTCCAGGTAACGCCATCCCGGAAAAGTTTTTCTCGTGTCCAAAATTGTAATCCTATGCGGCAGAGCGATTTTTACAAATTCGTTTGTCAATGTTGAGACGCCGCTCATTCGCGAAAGAAAATTTAATATTGTCCTTTCGGCAATCAAAATTGATTTTATGGAACCCGACAATTTGCTAACACGCTGGTATTGCGAAAGATGGTCGCCTTCTTTAACAAAATTTATTACCTCCATTTCGGAATCTACTGAACCTGAAATTAATTCCGTCAAAAATCCGCCTGAAAAAATACCTTGTTGTTTAGAAATTATCATTGCAGTAGCAGTTTGTTTTTTTCCAAAGATGGCATTCGACGTGACATCGCCGATTTCATTCAGGTCCTCCTGGAAAGCCGTATTGATTAATAGAGATATTTCTTGAGAAATTCTATCGACGAAAAAATCATCATAACCGAATTTCCGCACATTTTCCGGCAAAGTTTTCGGGTCTATTAGCTGCATCTAATGCCTCTGTTTTGCATTTGACATCATCTGATCGATCTCATCAATTTTAGTCTGGGCGGGCTTGCCGAATACGCTTTGTTTGCCTTGTTGTCTGACTATTTTGGCGAATATTTTCTTTGCTCGCTCCGGCTCTCCGGCTTTCATGTACGCCACGCCTGCTTGAAACTGTGCAGTTACCCTCCAGTTCAATTTTGTGGGCCGTGACAAATACGCTACTTTGAGATATTCACTCACTGCACGTTTGAACTCCCCTTTGCCAAGATAGCACTCCCCTATCCAATATTGAATTCTCGGTTCGTTTTCAATATCAGCCTCATATTTCAATTTTTTCAACAACACGAGCGCGCGATCATATTCATGTAATTCGTAAAAGAGAATCCCCAACAATATTTTTTTTTCAAATACGTCGTCTGCATCCGGAAATCTGTCGATATATTCATAAATTGCAGAGACTGCTTGCTCGCGCATTCTCAAATCTGTGTAGCATCGAATCGCATTATTTTTGGCTAATTTTTCCTGCTCAATAGTTGTATTTTTTAATTGCGTGACTTTTTGATAGGCGAACAGTGCATTTTGGACTTGCTTCGCCTTCAAATAGTAAAAATTTCCCAGCGCAATATAGGCGTCGGCGACAATTTTTTGTTGTCGCGGATATTTCCTGATCAATTTTGTTAAAATTTCCAACGCATCGTCGTCTTTATTCAGAATAAAATTGAGTTTGCCCAACAAGAATTCAGCTCTTGCGCCCTGAGATGTTTTTTTGAAATGAGATCGTACGTTGTCAAAAATGTCTTCGGCCCGTTTAAAGTTCTTTTGTTTCAAAAAATAAGAACCGGCTTCCAGCATCAAGTCTGCAATGAGTGGGTTTTTCTTGCCGTACTTTTTTTTGAAGGCTTTTATTTGCGGCAATTTATTGCTAATTTTTCCTTGCCGAAAACGACAAATAATATTTTGTGCCTCGGAATAGGCGCGATCTGCGTGCGGTTCGGATTCCTGAACGATCTTTAAGTAGTAATCTGAAGCCTGTGCGTAGTCTTTTAATTCAAAAAAAAGATCGCCAATTTTTACAGTGGCGCTGTCAACAAGTCCAGACTCAGGATAGTCGTCGGTCAATCGTTTGAAATAATTTATTGCCCTTCTCATTTCCTCGGGCTCCCGCGACGAAAACAAATGTCCCAGAGCGAAAAGCGCATCTTCTACGTATTTTCCTGCCGGAAACAGCCGCAGATATTTTTGGAAATATGCTATTGCATTCTCCCGTTTCTCCATTCGTTCATAGATTTTTCCCAAATGGAATACAATTTCCTCCAACAATGAATCGTTTTCATCTGTAAAAGAATGAAAGAAATCTTCGTTTTCCCGCGTCGAATACATTTTACTGAAGATCTGCAACGCCAGCGATGGATGGTTTTGTGTGAGATAAATAGTTCCCAGTTTAATTTTTATCCGGTCAACGCAGGGGCTGTAAAAATGATTCTCAATAAAAGAGGAAAATATTTTTTCCCAGCGCTTTTCATTATTTGCTGCAGACAAATCAGCAAGCAGACTGATGGCCTGGCATAATTCACTGTTATTTCTATTGTTAACTAAAGAAAACAACAACATTTTCGCGGCGCTGTCATCGTGCGTTTGTACAAATAGTCGCGCTTGCAATAATGCTGCGTGGGTTTGCTCAGAGACATTTTCAGAATGCGTTTGCACATACAATAAACTATTGGCTACATCGAGGCTATCCAGCGAGTTGTTGACACCCAATTTTATCATAAGCTCAGCTAAATCCAGATTAACGCTTGTGGCGAATGAACTGCCGGGATATTGGTAGAGGAAATCTGTCAAACGCTGCTTGAATTCTTCGACGGTCAGGCTGTCTTTGGATATTTTTCCTTTGAAAGCTTCAATATTTCCCATGGCGGCGTCATCAGCCCACTCACTGGAGGGAAATAACGACAACAGACGATTAAAATACAGTTTTGCTGAATCAGCTTGCTCATTATTGATTCGGGAATTGGCTTGCGCTAGAAGGAGATATGACTTTCCGATAAAGTACATTGTTTTCGATCTTTCATCATCAGAAAGTTTTTCGGACGACAAAAGTTCTCGCCAATATTCTATCGCTTTTTCATAATTTTTGAGATCATCGAAATACAATTGGGCGATATTTTCCAATTTCGTTTTTGAATCGTTGCCGTCTTGCACGATATTTTCGATTACTTTAGTGAGAGAATTATTCAAATTTGCCTTTGAGGGAACATAATTTTGAATATGGAAAATTGCTTCTTCTGCTTTTTCTGAGAATGGGCTGGCGGGAAAATTTTGCCTGAGACGTTTGTATTCCTTAATAGCCTGTTCAAAGTCGGTTTTTTTTGCATAGCACCGTGCAATTGCAAATTGCGCGTCATCGACTAGCTTGCTTCGCGGAAAATTTGTCAAAATATCATCGTAATTTCTCATTGCGCGGTCAAACTCAGAAAGATTATCTTCGTAAATTTTCCCGATGTGAAATTTTATCTCGTCGAGATCGGCATTTGTCGGAAGTTGCGTCACATAATCACTCAATAATTTGATTGCCGCCTCGAATTGATTATTTTTTTCATAATTTTGCGACAATTTGGCAATAGCAGATCTCAGATAATGAGAATAAATATTTTTTTGATAGCAGAAATCTATCACTCTCAGAAACGCAGAATTTGCCTGATAATAATCTTTTAACTGGCTAAAGCATACGCCGCGCAAATAGTTCGCCCGAACAAATATGAGACTATCTGTTTCATTCTCTGCCAGAGTTTCCAGAAATGTGGCTGCCTGATCATATTGATTTTTCTTAAGTGAATTTTGAGCCAATAGAAATAAGTCTTTTGCGGTGCGTTGATTTTCAGGAATTTTTAGCAAATATTCAGAAGAAGAATCATAAAATCCTTTTTGAAAAAGAATTTCAGCCAATGCATAAGAAGCCTTTTTGATGACATCACTCCAATCATTGCTATTCCGCTGGTCGCTATATTTTTCAATCAACTCTCTGAAGCTTTGTTCAGCGTCCTGATAGCGGCCTGTCATTTTTTCGATGACGCCTTTTCGAAAAAGAGCTTTCGCGTGAACGATGCCGTCTTTTGTCAATGCAAGGAGATTGTTTATTTCAGTATTTGCCCGATCATAATGTTTTGTGTTCATAAAAACATCAATGAGAACAAGTCGGGCTTCAAAAGTTTCAGCAGCGCTGGGAAAGGCCTCCTGCAGATCGTAAATTATTCTTTTTGACTGTTCATAGTCTTTAATTTTAAAAAATTTTTGCGCGGATTTCAACAACGATATCTTTGCCAGGCTGCTCTTAGGATAAAAAATATACACCTGGTGGAAAGTTTTTGCCGCAGCCCGAATGTTGCCCGCGGCATTGAACGATTTGGCCAATTCAAAGTGAGCCTGATCCAGAAGCTGTGCTTGTGGAAACCGAGCGATTAAAAGAGTAAATTCTTTAATCGCTGAATCGTATTGACCACTCTGATAGTAACACTTGCCGGCAAGGACAAGAGATTCTGGCGCCTTGGCGTGAAGTGTGTTTTCCATTGCAAATTGGTGAAATTGTTCAGCGGCAAGGTCATACAAGCTGTCGTTCATCAATTTTTTTGCATAAATAAACGAAACACCGTCGTCTTGTTGAGCAAAAACAAATTGGCTAAAAAATAGCACAAAAAGGATGGCAATTCTGATCATTTTCATCGCAAAATCTCCAACTTGGCATATTTATAAATTATTTTCTTCTCCCCTAACCCCTCAAAAAGAATAAAAAGTTTTGGATTATTTGCTTCGTTGCCCGACTCAATTTTCCTGATAATCCCCTTCCCAAATCTCGGATGGCGGACAAGCGCCCCGACTCGCAATTCTGGTGGCTGATTGTTATCCGATTTTTGCCGAAGATTGTCAGATTTCTTGACACTTTGAGAGAAAGAGCGTTTTGGGGCGCGATGATGAGAATAATAACCAATTTCCTCGTCGGCTTCCACATAAGTTTTGTCCAGCTCTGCTAAAAATCTTGAAATTGCGCCACTCGTACTATCGCTTCCCCCTTGCCAACGAAACTTTGCCGCCGTCAAATATAGTTTTTCCATGGCGCGAGTTGCTCCGACATAAAAAAGCCGTCTTTCTTCTTCCAGACTTTCGATGCTTCCTGCTTGCCGAGATAGCGGAAAAAGCCCTTCTTCCAGACCGGTAATAAAAACGACAGGAAATTCAAGACCTTTGGCGCTATGCAGCGTCAGCAAAGAAACAGCATTTACTGATCTATCCCAATTATCGACGCTGGTGATCAGGGCGACGCTTTCAAGATAATGCTCAAGGGTCAATTCAGAATTTTGTTTACTAAATTCCTTGATGCCATTAATAAGTTCTTTGATGTTTTCCATGCGAGTAGCGGCCTCTTCCGTTCCTTCTGCTTTCAAAGCTAACAGGATTCCCAACTCATCAATCAAAGCGCTCGTGAGCTCCGACGGAGAAAGTTGCTCTTTTAAGCTAACGTAGCGTTGCAAGAATTCACCAAGTTGTTTGAGAGTGGAAACTTTCGATTTTTGCAATGAGCCCACTTCATGCGCTTTGAGCAAACAATTGAATAAGGATATATTTTTTTGAGCGCAGAACTCCTCCAGACGCTCAATTGTCGTCTTTCCGATGCCTCGAGCGGGATAATTGATGATTCTTTTCAAACTGACGCTATCTTGCGGATTAGCAAGGAGTTTGAGATACGCAAGAACATCTTTAATTTCCTTTCTTTCATAAAATCGAATGCCGCCCACGATGATATAATTGATTCCTCTACTGCGCAAGGCGTCTTCCAGCGCCCGGGATTGGGCATTAATTCGGAAGAGAACAGCAAAATCAGAAAAGTTATGATGGTTTTTTTGCATCTCCTCTTCAATTTTCATCACAACGTAGTTCGCCTCGTCACTGGCGTTATTGACAATTTTTAGAGTGATTTTTTCACCCTCGCCCTTTTTAGTCCATAATTCCTTATCCATGCGATTGTAATTATTGCGAATAATGGAATGAGCAATATGCAGGATATTTGCCGTGGAGCGGTAATTCTGTTCGAGCCGGAAAATTTTACAATCAGGAAAATCTTTTTCGAAGTCCAAAATATTTCTTATTTCAGCGCCGCGCCAGCGATAGATGGATTGATCATCATCTCCGACAACTGAGATATTTCGATGCTTCTCGCCGAGCAATTTTATTAATTTATACTGAATTCGATTCGTGTCCTGATATTCATCGACGAGAATGTAATGAAAGAGCTCCTGATAATGACTTAAAACAGTTGGAAATAATCGAAATAGCTCGTGGCTTTTTCCAAGCAGGTCCTCAAAGTCCATGGCATTGTTTTGTAACAATCGGTTATTGTAGCGATTAAAGATATCATAAAAAACTTCATTAGACAGGGCTGGATTGCGTAACTTAAACTCTTCCAGCGAGATAGATGAATTTTTGATGATTTTAATGTATGATTGAATTTGCTTCGGTTTCAAATTTTGAGCATTGATTATCTCGAGTTCGTTTATGACTGATTTTACAAGCGAAAGTTGGTCAGCTTCATCGTAAATGACGAAACTCGGTGTGTAGCCGATTTTCGAGCAATCCTTCCGCAGAATTCTGGCAAAATTTGAATGAAATGTACCAATCCACAAACCACGCAATTCGCCATTCAGAAGGGCGGAAATTCGTTCCTTCATTTCTCTCGCTGCTTTATTGGTGAACGTCATGGCCAAAATATTGCCGGGGTTGATACCCTTTCGCTCGATCAAGTAAGCGATTTTATGCGTCAAAACTCTCGTTTTACCGCTGCCAGCTCCCGCCAGAATCAAACTAGGACCATTCGTGTGTTCCACAGCTTTTCGCTGCACTGAATTCAAATTTCTTAATAAAGTTGTTTGCTTTTCTTTATTTCCCATTCAATCTTTCTTTCCGCTTGACAAGTCTGCGATATTCGTCAAATTTTCTTTTCGCTTTCAGGTGTTCTTTCAAATTTTTGCTAAAAATGTGAGCGCCATCTCCCCTGGCGACAAAATAAAGGTAATCCACATCCGCCGGATGAACAGCAGCAATAATGGATTTTATTCCCGGATTATTGACAGGCCCCGGTGGTAATCCCGGATATTTGTAAGTATTGTAAGGTGAATCAATTTGTAAATCTTTGTTCAACAGCCGGCGCGGTCCATCGGGAATAATAAATTGAATAGTTGGGTCAGCTTGCAACAGCATATTTTTTTGCAAACGATTTTGATAAACAGCAGAAATTATTGCCCGCTCCGAATCTACCATTGCTTCGCCTTCAATCAAAGAAGCCAATGTCAAAATCTGATGTAACGTCCAGCCGCTGTCTTTTATTTCTTTCATTAATGAATCGCTCAAATTTTTCCTTAATTCCGCGACCATTATCCGCATGACGTCTCGCTCGCTCATTCCCCAATCAAAGTAGTATGTTTCAGGATAAAGATACCCTTCCAGCGACTCGCTGTCGATATGCAGTTTTTTCAAAAAATCTCTGTCATGTACAAGATGCATGAATTTTGTCGAATCGATCCCCAATCTCGCCTGTAAAAGAGAAGCCATCTGAAACGAAGTGTAGCCTTCAGGAAACGTGACGCGAATTCGCGCTGTTTTGCCCTGGGCAAGAATTTTCATGAGCTGATAGGGCGAAAGCCCCTGGCGCAGTTGATAAAATCCGGCTTTGAGACTTTGATGTTGTCGAAACAGACGAACTGCCAATAAGAAATCTTCTTTTTTATTAATCAAACCGTTTCTCTTTAAAGTGTCAGCAATCGCAACCGGGGAAGCGCCGCGTTCAATTTTTATGTTGATAGCCGCATCTGGTTTTCCGGACGTTGGTAAAAATATTTTTCCTACCTTCATTCCCAAAACTAACACGATTGCCAGCAAAATAACAGCAATGATCATAATAAATTTTTTCATGCTGTTTTCCTCGTTAAAAACCCAGTGCTTTGCCGTTCCATCTGAAATCAGGCGCTCCGATCAATTCTCCGCTTTTTTCCTGAAACAAAATTGCTGTAACTTCCGAGTGATAGCCCATCGTCTCCACAGTATGCCCCATTGCCCGCAGATTTTCCAATACATCAGACGGAAAAAACATTTTTTCTACAAAAATTTTATCGGGAAGCCACTGGTGATGAATTCTCGGAGCGTTTATCGCTTCTTGCAGAGACATGTCGAAAACGATTACATTCAAAATTGTCTGCAATGTTGCCGTGATTATCTTTGGACCTCCCATGGCGCCTACTGCCATGAAAAATTTGCCGTTTTTTCTCATGATCGTCGGTGACATGGAAGAGAGCATTCGTTTGCCCGGTTCAATCAAATTGGGTGCAAATGCCACTAATTTGTAAATATTCGGATTGCCGGCTTTGATTGCGAAATCGTCCATTTCATTGTTCAATAAAAATCCGGCGCCATCGACGACTGCTTTGGCTCCGTAGCCGCTGTTGATCGTGTAAGTGACCGCAACCGCCATGCCGTTTTTGTCGACAACATTGTAGTGGGTCGTGTGGTTTCCTTCAAATTGAAAAGGATTTGCAATAGGAATTTCTGCTGCGGGAACTGCTCGGTCAGGCTGAATATTTTCAGCGATTTTTTGTGCAAAATTTTTGCTGATCAATGTTTTTATCGGCACTTTCACAAAATCAGCATCGCCGAGGAAGTGTGCCCGCACGGCGAAAATATTCTTCAGAGTTTCTGTGAGCAAATGCAAATATTGTGAAGAATTCCAACCCATCTGTTTCAAATCATATTTTTCCAGAATATTAAAGGCCTGAATCAGACAAATTCCCCCGGAAGAAGGCAGACCCATGGAGATAACCTCATAATCATGAAATTGTCCGATCACCGGCCGTCTTTCGATGGCACGGTAGTCGCGCAAATCCTTTAATGTGATCAAACCGTGATTTTTTTCCATGTCCCGAACAATCAGCTTGGCAGTCTTCCCCTCGTAAAATCCTTTGGCGCCATGTTTGGCGATTCTTTTCAGCGTGGAATATAAATCTGGCTGGCGAAAAATATCTCCTTTTTCATAAATTTCACCATTCTTTTTGAAGAAAACTTTCTTTGAGGAAGGGAATCGAGAAAATGCGTTCTTTAATCTCAACAAATCCCGATGAAACTGATAGCTCACAGGAAGACCATTTTTCGCCAACGCTAATGCCGGCTGTAGAAGTTTTTTCAATGGCATTGTACCATATTTCTTTAGCGCCATTGTTAATCCTGCGACTGTGCCCGGAACGCCGCAAGCAGCGTAGCCAAAGGTGCTTTTCCCGGGAATCACTTTGCCGTCTGCGTCAAGATACATGTCCCGGCTTGCTTTGAGTGGCGCTGTTTCGCGAAAGTCAATCGTTGTGGATCTTCCGTCCGGAAAACTTATTACCATGAACCCACCGCCGCCGATATTTCCGGCAGTGGGATAGGTTACTGCTAAAGCAAATCCCACAGCAATGGCGGCGTCAATGGCGTTTCCGCCTTTTTTTAATACATCAACTCCAACACGAGTCGCTGTTTCCTCGGAAGAAACAACCATTCCCTGTTTTCCGCGCGCTTCAGAAATGTAGCGGGCAGGCGCATTTACGAAAAGAAACAAGAGGAGAAAAACGGTCACAATTGTTACTGTGTTTTTCGATTTCATTTCTGCCTTACTGTCCTTTGCTTTTTCCAATTTCTAATTTGCTGAATGGTGAGAGTATTAATTACATTTTTAGCCGTTGCCCAGCCGCGCCGGGCAGTTCCCACGCCAAATTTCAGGTAATTCAGATTGTCGACGTGATGCGCGTCCGTGTTTATCGCCAACAATGCGCCTTTTTCAACAGCCACCCTCACGTGTTGATCATTCAAATCGAGTCGCCAGGGATGACTGTTTATTTCCAGCGCAATGTTTTTCTCGATTGCTTTTTCGATTATTTTTGAAATGTCAACTTGGTAACTGTCGCGTTTATTAATGAGCCTGCCGGTTGGATGAGCGATGATGTCAACGTGGGGATTTTCCATTGCTGTGAGAATACGTTCCGTTGGATTCTTTTGAAAATTTGAGTGAATGGACACGACGACAATATCTAACCTGGCTAAAATTTCATCCGGAAAATCAAGACTGCCGTCATCCAGAATGTCAACTTCGGAGCCGGAAAAAAGCGTAAAATCTGTCAGACTCTTGTTCAAATTTTTTATCGCCTCGATCTGTGCCAACAATCTTTCTGCTGACAATCCGTTCGCGTAGCCGGCGGAGCGGGAATGGTCACAAATTGCCAAATATTGATGGCCCAATTTTTTCGCGGCAGCGACCAAATTCTCCATTCGGCTGTGGCCGTCGCTGCCAATTGTGTGAACGTGCAGGTCGCCTTTAATGTCTGAAAGTTTAATCAGCTCGGGCAAATGATTTTGCGCTGCTGCTTCGACCTCTCCCCTATCTTCACGCAATTCCGGCGCAATCCATTGCAAGCCAAGTGATTTGTAAATCTCATCTTCAGTTTCGCCACAAATAAAATTATCGTCCCGGAAAAGTCCGTATTCGTTAATTTTTAGCCCCTGCTTTTTGGCGATACCGCGAATTTTGATGTTGTGCGCCTGTGAGCCGGTGAAATATTGCAGCGCCGCCCCAAAATTTCTCGACGAAACTGCCCGCAGATCAACTTGCATTTTATTTTGCAATCTTACAGAGCCCTTAGTTTCGCCGGCAGCAATCGCGATTTCGACTTCTGGCATTTGTACAAAGAAATCAATAACCTCTTTGCTATTTTCCGTTGCTGCCAAAATGTCAAGATCGTGAACAGTTTCTTTCATTCGCCTGATGGAGCCCGCCATGGAAAGAGAAATTTCAGGAAATTGATTTTGTAACCGCTGAATTATTTCCTCTGCGACCGGATACGCATCTCCGAGACGAAATCTTTCGCTGACAGAAAGATAAAAATCAACCCCTTCCTTGATTTTGTTGACTTTTTTTTCGCCCATTCCGGGCAATGCGGCTAATTTGCCATTTTCAATGACTTTGACCAGATCATCCAGATTTTTTACGCCAAGCTTTTTGTGTGCTGCAGCGAGAGTTCGGGGTCCCAAATTTTGAATATCTAACAATTGCAGCAAGCCTGCCGGGACGGCGTTTTTGAGTTGTTCGTATTTGGAAATTTTTCCGGTAGTTAAAAATTGTTCAACCTTTTTGACCAAAGCCGTACCAAATCCAGGCAAAGTAGCAACTTTTCTCTGCTCGTGCAGCTCTCGAATGTTCAAAGGCAAATCTTTCAAAACGCGGCTGGCTTTGCGGTAGGCGTTAATCTTGAAAGGATTTTCTCCTTGAAATTCCAAAATATCTGCCAATCGTTCAAATATTTCTGCAATCTGATCGTTTTCCATGGCTTTCTTCCCAAAAACATGCGAGCTTTAATATATAAATTAATGATAAGAATGTCAATAAAAAAAAGAGGATACGCCAGCGCATATCCTCTTTCTAATTTCTTAAATATCAATCACTTCACAACAAAATTCACCAGCCTGTTTTTTACAACAATTTTTTTTAAAATATTTTTCCCGCTGACGTGCTTTTGAATTTTTTCATCGCCCAGTGCCGCTTCAATGACAAGCTCATCTGCTGAATCGCGCTCTATTTCAATTGTCGTGCGCAGTTTGCCATTTATCTGCACGGCAATAGGAATTGCGTCTCTTTGCGTCTTTGCTTCATCGTATTCAGGCCACTGCGCGTTGAAAATGCTGTAGCGTTGACCGATTTTTTCCCAGCATTCTTCGGCAAAATGAGGCGCGAACGGAGCCATCAAAAGCACCAACGTCTCTTTCGCCTCCTCTAAAACTTGACGATTTTGCTGTTCCAGAGGCACGTTTTGAATGTAAAGATACATTGCATTCACAAATTCCATGATGCGGCTAATGGCAGTGTTGAAATGGAATCGTTCTAGATCTGTTGTGACCATTTTTATCGTGTAATGTCTCACACGCTCCAATTCTTTGCTTTCTTTCTCCTCGCTGCCAGTTGCTTTGTTTTCTTTGAGCAAATCCACGATCCGCCAGACGCGATTAATGAAACGGTGAATTCCGGTAATTCCTTCATCGTTCCAATCGCCGCCCTCTTCGTAGCTGCCCATGAACATCATGTACATGCGAAAAGTATCAGCGCCGTATCTCTCGACAAAAATATCCGGATTTACCACATTGCCGCGAGATTTAGACATTTTATTGCTGTCTTTTGTGATCACTCCCTGATGAATGAGTCTTTTAAATGGCTCATCAAAATCGATCAGCTTTAAATCGTAAAGAACTTTGGCGAAAAAGCGCGCATACATCAAATGCATGACAGCGTGTTCCGCGCCGCCGACATATTGATCCACCGGCAGCCATTTTTTCGCCAGACCTTTGTCAAAAGGAAAAGCATCAATATCCGGATTGGGAAATCGTAGATAATACCAAGAAGAACAAACAAAAGTATCCATTGTATCGACTTCCCGCCTGGCTGGTTTGCCGCATTTGGGGCAGGTTGTATTGACAAAATCAAGATTTGTCAACAGTGGGGACTCCCCTTTGCCTTTGAAATCCACTTTTTCGGGAAGTACTACCGGAAGTTGATCTTCAGGGACAGGAACTTCTCCGCAATCCGGACAATAAACAATCGGAATCGGCGCTCCCCAGTAACGCTGGCGCGAAATTAGCCAATCTCGCAGTTTGTAATTGATCGTTTTTTCGCCAAAGTTACGTTCTTCCAGATATTTGATGACTTTGGCAATGCCCTCCTTTGACGGAGTACCGTTAAATTTTCCCGAATTTATCATAATTCCCGGCTCTACGTAAGCTGCTTTTAGTTCTTCATGTGCTTTTCCGTCTGGGCTAATAACCTCGCGGATTGGCAAATTATATTTTGTAGCAAATTCAAAATCGCGCGTGTCATGGCCTGGGACTGCCATCACGGCGCCAGTGCCGTAAGTA
Organism: Calditrichota bacterium; assembly: GCA_013152715.1. Classification (NCBI taxonomy): domain Bacteria; kingdom Pseudomonadati; phylum Calditrichota; species Calditrichota bacterium. Next base: position 1,633 of record JAADFU010000194.1, on the reverse strand, counting down.
ACCAACACATAATCTGCGATCCAGATTGGCACGCGTTCATTATTCACAGAATTGATCGCGTAGGCGCCAGTAAAAACGCCTGTCTTTTCCTTTTCCGTAGACGTGCGCTGAATATCAGATTCTTTCCGTGCTTGCTCAACATAATCGTTTACGGCGTCGCGCTGTTTATCCGTAGTCAATTTGGGAACTAAAGGATGTTCCGGCGCCAACACCATGTACGTCACGCCCCATAATGTGTCAGGGCGCGTCGTGAAAACTTCGATTTTGTCATCCGAGTTTTCCACAGAAAAAACGATTTTAGCGCCCTCGCTCTTGCCGATCCAGTTTTTCTGCATGGCGATGGTTTTCTCCGGCCAGTCGATGCGCTGATGGCCTTCCAGCAGTTTTTCCGCGTAATCAGTGATTTTGAAAAACCATTGTTCCAAATCTCTGTGCGTGACTTCTGTCTCGCAGCGTTCGCAGTGGCCGTCAATTACTTGCTCGTTGGCTAAAACTGTCTGGCACTTGGGACACCAGTTTACCGGCGCTTTTTTGCGGTAAGCAAGACCATTTTTATACAGCAGCAGGAAAAACCACTGCGTCCATTTGTAATATTCCGGCGCGCTGGTGTTGATTTCTTTGCTCCAATCGTACATGGCGCCAATGGCTTTGAGTTGCTTTCGGATGTATTCAATATTTTGGGCAGTACTAATTGCCGGATGAATACCATGTTTAATGGCGTAATTTTCCGCTGGCAGGCCAAATGCGTCGTAACCCATGGGTTCAAAAACATTGTAACCCTGCATTCTCTTAAATCGCGCCCAGGTATCAGTAGGCCCGTAATTGTACCAGTGGCCGATATGCAGTTTATCGCCTGATGGGTAAATAAACATCACCAGACAGTATAATTTTTTATCGACATCGTTCATGTCAGTTTTATACAGTTGGGTCTTCTCCCATTTCTGCTGCCATTTTTTTTCAACTTCTGCAAATGGATAGGCGCACATAATAACTCCTATACGATAAATTTTTCCTGATCAAAAAATTTTCTAAAAGATGAAACCGGAAATTAAAAAAATGAGGATGGACTACCTTCAGGCAAGCAAAGATAGCCCGCTCGTAAGAGCGAGCGGAAGTTCTCTCCCTTTATTTGGTCGCAGCAAAAAAAGATGCCGGGCGGAATTAACTATGTTCCGAAAATTTCGCTTCATGAATAACTCTAATATACTGATTTTTAGAATTTATTGGCATAAATATAATAAAAAAAACATTGAGTGTCAAGCAATTTGTTTGAGAATTTGAATATCTCCCAAAACATACATTTAAGAAATATCTGACGCTTTAAAGGCGAAAAGCGATTTTTTCCGGCAAATTGTCGAAAGCGCCCCTCCCAGACTGGAATCGTAACGAGGAAAAACGGATTGAAGGAAGACCGTGAGCGAATTTTTATCACTTCCTAATTAAGCCATTTTTCAAATCCAAAGCTAAAAATTTTCCTTGACTTTTACCAGAAAAATTATTATAATGGCACATTCAAATTCGGGGCTATAGCTCAGTTGGGAGAGCGCTTGACTGGCAGTCAAGAGGTCAGGAGTTCGAGCCTCCTTAGCTCCACTTTTGTTTTTAAGCCATCTGACCAATCAGGTGGCTTTTT
>JAADFU010000193.1 GCA_013152715.1 Calditrichota bacterium | reverse complement strand
GAAAGGCTAAAACCGCGGTCTGCCGGGTGACGCCGAGCAGATCACTCAGCGGCGCCATGACGGGCATGGTCAACGCCGCCTGTCCGCTGCCCGAAGGAATGAAAAAATTAATCAGCGTTTGCACCAGAAACATAGCCTGTCCCGCGAAAATAGGGTGGAAGCGAGTAATTTGTCGGGACAGCGAATAAAGAATCGTGTCGATAATTTGCCCGTCCGAAGCAATGATGAGAATGCCGCGCGCGAAAGCGATGACCAGCACCGCGGTCATCATGTCTTTGGTGCCGTTGACAAAACTTTCTGCGATGGCGTTGGGCGACAATTTTCCGGCAATGCCACAAACGATAGCAGCGCCAAAAAACAGCGCGGCAATTTCCGGAATGTACCATTTGAATTGCAGGACGCCCACAACCAACAGCACCAGCGCCGCCGCAAACAGAATGAGCACAAAAGCGTGATGCCTGTCCAGCGAGTGGTTTCCCGGATCGACTTCTGAAAAATGTTTTCGTTTTTCCTCATCGAGGTCAAAAGTGGGACTGATTTGCGGATTTGTCTTCACTTTTGCGGCATAGCGAGAGACGAAAAATATCGCCGTGGCAGTGATGATGATCCAGCAAAAAATGCGGTAAAAAATGCCGGAAATCGGTGGCAATTCAGCAATTCCCTGGGCGATGCCGATAGTGAACGGATTAATGAACGCGCCGGCAAATCCGGCTCCGGCGCCCAAAAACGGGATTGCCGTCCCGACAATCGAATCGTAGCCCAAAGCCAGCGCCAGCGGGATGAAAATCAAAATGAACGGAATCACTTCCTCGCTCATGCCAAAAATCGAGCCCCCGAGCGCGAAGACAATCATGAGCAGCGGAATCATCATTTTGCGCAACAGAGCCGAACGCGAGTGCGCCGCAGTGATGGATTTGATCATGCTATCGATGGCGCCGGTTTTCTGAATCACGCCGAAAGCGCCGCCGACGAGAATGACGAAGGCGATTATCGCCGCGGCGTCAACAAAACCGCGAAAGGGAGCGAGCAGCAGTGCGCCGATTCCCTGGGGCACATTTTCCGTGAAGCGGAAGGAATCGCCGATGACCACGGTTCTGCCGTCTTTATTCTGGCGGTCGTACTTGCCGCCGGGGATGACGTAAGTCAGAACGGCGATGATGACGATAATGGAAAAAATGATCACTAACGTGTGCGGCAGGGAGATCGCTCTATTTTTCTGCTGTGTCATGCGGCGCAATTACCTCGTTTTTATTCAGATCGAAAAGATAGCCGTGCGTCAAAACGTGCATCGTGATGTTGCTGGCGGCCAGATTGTAAGATTGTGTCGAATCGAAGGGCGCGATTTTTGCCTTTCGCGCGTCGTAAACAATTACGCTGTTTTCGCCGAGCACTTCAAATTGATGATTCGGATGAACCAGTAATGCTGTGGATTCATCGATGCCCATGCCCACCAATTTTGGATTTTCCAGTACCAGACTGATGAGCCGATTGTGCCGTTTGCGGCGGACAAAATGTTGGTCGATAATCACATCGTCAAGAAATCCCAGACCTGCGGCAGTGGCGATATTGTCTTCTTCGATTTTGTTGAACGCGCGGTTCGGATTTTTGTCCGGTCGTTTTTCGTCGCCGGTAATCATAATTTTGCTCATCACCGCCGCGCCGGCGCTGGTACCGCCGATAACCGCGCCGCTGCGGTAAAGTTGCTGCAATTTTTCCGCGAAAGGCGTACCGCCGATGGCTTTCACAATTCTTGACTGAACGCCGCCGGAAAAGAAAATTCCGCTGACTCCGTCTAATTTTTTCAGCGTGGAATCACCATTTGCTTCGGCTGCCGAGACAATCAAATAATCTACATTTTTTGCTCCCAATTGGCGCAACTGATTTGCCTGATATTCTCCGGTATTTTGCGGGTCTGCGCTGGCCATGGGCAACACGAGAATTTTTCCGTCGTCGAATCCGTGCGCCAACTCGATGAACTTTTTCATCACCGACTCCGGTCTCTTGCCCCCGCCGATGATGAGCAGGTAGCCGCGGATATTTTCATTTGTTGATTCAGATGCACAGGATGAAAGGAAAAAGAAAATGAGAGCGAAAATGAGCAAAAACTGTTTTCGTTTATTAGATCTCCTGATGGGATTTTTTTATTTGTGATATTTTTGAATTTCAAAATAATAATCATTACGATAAAAGTCAAGGGATTTAATCAGTGGCTGAATGTCCCCCAAAATTTCTGATCACTTCTTACGCTTGATAATCTTTTTTGGTTTCTTTTTTTGCAACCCCGATTTTTTATTCCGCTCCTCCAGAGCTCATTATGTTTTTCCTTCCCCTGATTCATAGGGCGTTGCCCCATGCTAATTTATCGTGTCTGCCTCTGGCAGACTTACGCCAACGGCGTAAAATAATTTAGCCGAGGGAGCCGCCCTCGGTTTAAAAAATATGCCCAAAAAGAGAAGCGCTGAAGGCGCAGGATAATTAAAAATAATCCAATGAGAGCGATTGTTTCGACTGAAACATTTATTATGCCCAGGAACGCCGAAGGCGTTCAACGTTTGTAGGGAAAAAATTGAAAAATGAGGCTATAACTCCGAAGGGTTAAACGATTCTGTTTCACAAAACCCTTACTTGTGCCGGTTAATTTTTTGTTGAACTCCTTCGGAGTTCGTCATTATGCCACAATCGTTGGCTACTACAAATGTTAATCCGCCTACGGCGGATTTTTCCTTTCAACGACTCGGAACCATTTGATACTGTTCCAGATATCCAAATAACTGATATGATTTTTGAGGGACATTCAAATAACTAAAAAACCCATTTCCCTCTTGACTTTAACCGACAAAATTCGTATTATTAAGCCCAACGAATTTACTGCATGATTTTCATTTCATGTTCAACAAACCGAGTGATTGAACAGAAATTGCTTGCTTTGTAATTTTCCCATTTTTGAACAATTTTATTCGAGAGAAAAGATGTTAGAAAACAAGCAAAAAGTACGTCTGCTTCTGGAGAATGGTGCATCTTTTTCTGGCTTTGGATTTGGTGCGGCAAGGGAAACATCAGGCGAAGTCGTTTTTAATACTGGCATGGTTGGCTATCCGGAAAGTTTA
>JAADFU010000192.1 GCA_013152715.1 Calditrichota bacterium | reverse complement strand
TAATTATTTTCAATAAGATATTCTTTGTGTTCTTTGCGCCTACTTTGTGAACTCTGTGGTTTCAAGTTGCAGAGAAAATGAAAATTTAGCCGATAAAACTAAAGCGTCGGATTTTCCGGCAGATTGGGAGAAATGATAAATTTCGGTTCTTCAATGACGCGCATGGACTCCCATTTTCCCTGACGAAATCGAAAATAGTAAACTATTCCCAGCGCCGCGATGTACGCTGTGATGAAAATCCACGTGGCGTACAAGCCCCAGTTGTAAACGACGCTTCCCAGATAAGTGGGAATAATCATTAAAATCCACGACAGGCTTATACTGACGAACATCACAAATCGCGTATCGCCGGCGCCGCGCAGTGCACTGGAGAAAATAATATTCATCGTGTCGAAAATGGAATAAAATGCAACGAAATAGAGCAACTTGATTGTAATTTCGGCTACTTCTTTGAATTTGCCCGCATCGGCATTGGCGGCGAAGGGCATCAAATAGATTTGCGGGAGAAAAAGATAAGTCAGGCAAATGAGCCCCATGTAAAAAATTGTCAAATGCAGCGCAGACTTTGTACCGAATCGCGCTAATTGGGCATTGTTTTCACCGAGCCGTTGCCCCACGATAATTTCCACGGCGATCCCCATACCGACCATGGGCATGAATGCAAACGCGTTGATGTTGAAAGTGATGTTTGTGGCAGCCAGTGCGATTGTGCCGAATCTGCCGACGAGCAAAATGAAAAGAGTGAAGCCCAACAAGTCCAGCATAAAATTCACGCCGTTCGGCGTTCCGAAGCGCATGAGGCGGCGGAAAATTTCCCCATCGACTTGCCTGTTCTTCCACGTCTGAAAAGTTTTGCGAAAAGCGGGTTTCAACATCAGCGCGAACAAAATGAGCGTGTAGAGATAATTGGAAATCACCGTTGCCAGCCCCGCGCCGCGAATGCCTGATTCGGGAAAGCCAATTTTTCCGAAAATGAAAATATAATCGAGAACAATGTTGACCGCCGTGGCAGCTAAATTTGCCCACAAGATTGTCCATGTTTCCCCACGCCCACTGAAAAATCCGGAGACAGCAGCGGCGACGAAAATTGCCGGAGCCCCGAGACAGAGAATGCGGAAATATTGAATCTCGAGGGTCTGAACTTCCGGCGTGTGTCCGACTAATTGAAAAATCGGCTTTGCCAGCGGCAAATAGACAAAAACAATGGCGCTGCTAACGAGCGAAAAATAGACCCCCTGCCAGACAGCACGGGCGATTTTGTCGTTTTGTTTGGCGCCAAAATACTGGGCGACAAAAGTATTGGTGTACGTCGCGGTGCCGATGAAAAAACACATCAGTGTGAAAGACAAAATTCCCCCAGGAACAGAAGCGGCGATTGCTTCCGGCGAGTACCAGGTCAAAAACATGCGATCGACAAAATGCTGGATCGTCGTCGAACTGGTGCTTAAAATGAGCGGCAGCGATAGAGCAAGCACTTCCCGATACCCGCCTTCGGCTCGCCAGCGATTTTTTGTGTTTTGAATCAAATTTTGCATATTTTCGTCAGGCTCATTTTGTATTGGTATTTTCGATTTAAGGAATTAATATCGTGAAAAAAAGAGAATAATTCAATAATTATTTTTACGGTCAAGGATGTTTTTAAATTGCGGCAGTTATTTTCTGCTGCGTTCAGCGGCGTTTGCTGACGCACTGCCCCATTTCGCTTTTTTTTTATTTCAAGGAACAAATTTCACGGCGTCCATTTTGAAGTGGAGAAAGCTAAAATATTTTTGCGGCATTGGATTGTCCCTTGACTTTTATGAATATTTTTCTTATAATTATAAGTTTTAATTGCGTGTTTTGATTTTGAAAGATGGATTGGAAGTCCTCAAAGAATTTGTAGAGAACCAATATTTAAAAAGGGAGAATGAACAATATGAAGCGAATTGAAGCGGCGAATGTGACAGGCTTGTTGTCGAAACACATATTGGCAGATGGGTTTGAGATTATCGTTGATCTGGAACAAAGTCAGGGCAGTTATATTTACGATGCGCGCAATGGAGATCGCTATCTTGACTTTTTTACGTTTTTTGCAACTTTGCCGATAGGCATAAATCACCCGAAAATGTTTGATGACGATTTTTTGGAAAAATTATTGCGAGCGGCGATCAACAAGCCTTCGAATTCGGATTTTTACACCACGGAAATGGCGGAATTTGTGGAGACATTTTCGCGTGTGGCAACGCCGGACACATTGCCGCATTTGTTTTTCATCAGCGGCGGCGCTCTGGCGGTTGAAAATGCGCTCAAGACTGCTTTTGACTGGAAGGTGCGGAAAAATTTTCAAAAAGGCCACAAAGAGGAAAAAGGCAGCCAAGTGATTCATTTTCAGCAATCTTTTCACGGCCGTTCCGGATACACGCTGTCGCTGACAAACACGGCGGATCCGCGCAAAACGCAATATTTCCCCAAATTTGACTGGCCGCGCGTTTTGAACCCGAAAATTACGTTTCCGTTGAATGAAGAGAATCTGACGAAAGTCAAGCAGGCTGAAGAAACGAGCCTCAATCAAATCAAGCGGGCAATCCAAGACAATCCCGATGACGTTGCTGCGATCATCGTCGAGCCGATTCAGGGCGAGGGTGGCGACAATCATTTTCGTCCCGAATTTTTTGCGGCTTTGCGCGCGATTGCGGATGAAAATGACATTTTGTTGATTTTTGACGAAGTGCAAACCGGCGTCGGCGTGACCGGAAAAATGTGGGCTTATCAGCACTATGGCGCGGAGCCGGATATCGTTTCCTTTGGCAAAAAAACGCAGGTGTGCGGTATCATGGCAGGCAAAAGAATTGATGAAGTCGAAGGTAATGTTTTCCAGGAGTCCAGCCGCATCAATTCCACCTGGGGTGCGAATCTGGTAGATATGGTTCGCAGCCAGCGCTATCTGGAAATTATTGAGGAAGAAAATTTAGTGGAAAATGCAGCGAAAGTCGGCGCCTATTTTCAGTCGGCGCTTGAAGACTTGCAGCAGAATTTCAGCGACGTGATTTCCAACGTCAGAGGCAAGGGATTGTTTATCGCATTCGATTTGCCGGATGGCGAAAAACGAGACCAGTTGCGCGTTGAGGCGTTGAAAAATAAAATGTTGATTTTGCCGTGCGGCGACAGATCGCTTCGTTTCAGACCTTCGCTGAATGTGACGAATGAAATTGTTGACGAAGCGATTTCAATATTAAAAAAATCAGTGAACGCAATTGCGTGAAAATCGTATAATTAAAATTAACATTTTGGCAAGGCTGAACGGCGAATGAGCTTTTGGGAGACGGGCGTGACTGCTCCCGGTGACGACCATTATTCCCAATTGATTTGTCCCCGCAGGTTGAAGTTCAATGTGTGGGAAGAGTTTCCATCGAGGAGCGCGTTGTGGGCGAACAGGATTTTGGCAAATTGTTTCTGGTGAGCACGCCAATCGGAAATTTGAAAGACATCTCCCAACGCGCGTTGGAAACTTTGACAGAAGTGGATTTGATTGCGGCGGAAGACACGCGTCGCTCAGGCGTGCTGCTGCGTCATTTTCAGATTCAGACGCCGACAACGAGTTATTTTGATTTTAACAAAGAAAAAAAAACGCCGTTTTTGATTGACAGGCTCAAGTCGGGCAAGTCGATTGCGCTGATTTCCGATGCCGGCACGCCGGGGATTTCCGATCCGGCGTTTTATCTGGCGCGGGAGGCGATTCGTCGGGGGATTTCAGTAGAAGCGATTCCCGGCGCCGCGGCTTTTGTGACGGCGCTGATCGTTTCGGGACTGCCCACAGACCGTTTTGTGTTTGAGGGATTTTTGCCGCAAAAAAAAGGCAGACAGACGCGGCTGAAGGAGTTGGCAGCAGAAAAACGCACGATTATTATTTACGAGTCGCCTCATCGAATTCACAAAACTTTGAAGCAGTTGCTGGAATTTTTAGGCGACCGGCAAATTTGCATCTGCCGAGAATTGACAAAACAATTTGAAACAGTTTATCGGGGAACAATTGAAAAATTTGTCCGCGAACCCGACCTGATCAAAACGAAAGGCGAGTTTGTGCTGGTTGTTGAGGGAAAAGGAAAATCCCGATAAATTAAAAAAATGATGATCAACTTTAAGTTGGAAAAGGCTCTTGATTACAACGGAAAACCTTTGAAAGAGTGGGTACAGAAAAAATAAGTTTACAAGACCATAAAAAATCTGAGTGGAAAAAAGAGAAAGGGTCAAGTTGAAAGTAAATTTGTTACCGGATTGGATTAAAAATTTTTATTTGGCATTAATTACGCCAGTGATTAATTTCTTTATCAAAAAAAGACTTAATCCAAACCATTTCACAACGCTGGGGCTGCTGCTGAGTATTCCCACCGCTTATTTATTTGCCATCGGCTATCATCGCATCGCAGGCGCGATTATGCTTTTAGGCGGAACGTTTGATATTATTGACGGACGCGTGGCACGAGCGACAAATCGCACGACAAAATTTGGCGCCCTTTACGATTCTACGCTGGACCGCTATTCCGAAGTGATGATTTTTTTCGGTTTAATTTACTATTTTATCGTTGATTGGAATCACCATGCTTCGCTAATTTCGTTGATAACTGCGGTTGCTGTGGCTGTGGCGATTGGAGGGGGCGTGATGACCAGCTACGTTCGCGCGCGCGCGGAAGGCCTGGGGCTGGACTGCAAAGTCGGCGTCATGCAGCGGGCTGAACGAGTTGTATTCATTGCATTTGGCGCTATTTTTCATCTGAAAACGTTGGTTATCGCAATTATCATCGTGGCAATATTTTCCAACATTACCGCCATTCAGCGTTTGCTTTATGTGTGGAAAAATGAGCGGCGCAAATCAGAAGTCTCTGTGCCGCAAAAGTAATCAGGCGAAATAATTCGTTGTGCGCTGCTTTGGTGGGCGATGGCAAATGGTTTGAGCATTTTTGTTGAAATTGCGCTACGTTGCACGCGCCGTGGCGCCATTCGAGGGCTTTTTTGCCGAACTGCGGAAATGAGAAGGGCCTGAGGCAAGGCGACTCCCTCGCAAAAGAGCGCTGAAAGCGTGTCTTAATCTTAAACGCCTAATTGTCGTCTGACAAAAGCACATTTAGCATGGCAGTTTTTCTTGATGACGTTTAGTTTTTTTGAGGTTTGGGATGTTCGTTGAACTTTTAAAATCAAAAATCCATCGGGCGACGGTCACGGCCGCCGATCTGAATTACGAAGGAAGCATTACTGTTGACCGCGATTTGATGGATGCGGCGAATCTTGTGCCGTACGAAAAAGTGCACGTTTTCAATATTAATAACGGGGCGCGAGCCATCACCTACGTCATCGAGGGTAAACGGGGATCGGGAGAAATTTGCAGCAATGGCGCGCTCGCCCGGCTTGTGGAAAAAGGGGATTTAATTATCATTGCTGCGTTCGCGCAGATGGAGACGGCAAAGGCATTATCGTTTAAGCCAAGCGTCGTTCATGTTGATGACAAAAATAAGGTCAAATAAGACCGATAAAGTTTAAGACATTTAATAACAGGAGGAATTGAGGTGAGAGAAGTGAAAGAAATTGACCGGCCAAAGGGGAAATTGGGCATACTAACGCCAGGATTGGGCGCAGTGGCGACTACTTTTATTGCCGGTGTCGAGGCGGTGAAAAAAGGAATCGCCAAACCGATTGGCTCTTTGACGCAAATGGGCACCGTTCGGCTGGGCAAAAGATCGGAAAAACGCGTTCCCATGATTAAAGATTTTGTCGAATTGGCAGGTCTGAATGATTTGGTTTTTGGCGGTTGGGATATTTTTGAGGATAACGTTTACGAATCGGCGATGAATGCGGGCGTGTTGGACAAAGATCTGTTAGAGTCCGTAAAACCGGAGATCGAGAAAATAAAGCCGATGAAGGCGGTTTTTGATCAGAAATACGTGAAGAATCTCAGTGGCCCGAATGTGAAGCAAGCGGCGACAAAATATGATTTAGCGCAGATGTTGATTGATGATATTAATAGATTTAAAGAAGAAAACAATCTGGATCGAGTGGTGGTCATCTGGTGTGCAAGCACAGAAGTTTTCATGAAACCGGAAGCGCTTCACGATTCGCTGGAATCATTCGAAAAAGCGATGAAAGAAAACCATCCGGGCATTGCGCCGAGCATGATTTACGCTTACGCGGCGATCAAGGCCGGGGTTCCTTTTGCCAACGGCGCGCCGAATTTAACCATTGACATTCCGGCGCTCGTGGAATTCGCCAACGAGAAAAACGTACCGCTCGCGGGGAAAGATTTCAAAACAGGGCAGACGTTAATGAAAACGATTCTGGCGCCTGGATTGAAAGCGAGAATGATCGGTCTTCGCGGCTGGTTTTCGACCAACATTCTGGGCAACCGCGACGGCGAAGTGCTGGATGATCCCGATTCGTTCAAGACAAAAGAAGAGAGCAAACTATCGGTGCTGGAACATATTTTGCAGCCGGAAGTCTATCCTGACTTGTACAAAGATTTGTACCACAAGGTGCGCATTAATTATTACCCCCCGCGCGGCGACAACAAAGAAGGCTGGGACAATCTCGATATTTTTGGCTGGTTGGGTTATCCTATGCAGATCAAAGTCGATTTCCTCTGCCGAGACAGTATTTTGGCGGCTCCGATTGTGCTTGATCTGGCGCTACTAATGGATTTGTCTCATCGTTGTCATTGGAAAGGCATCCAGGAGTGGCTTTCTTTCTATTTCAAGAGCCCGATGCACGCGCCGGAAGTTTATCCGGAACACGATATTTTCATCCAATTGATCAAGCTGAAAAACACGCTGCGCTATTTGAAGGGCGAAGAGCTGATCACGCATCTGGGAATGGAATATTACGATTAAATTTTCGTTGGCTTTTTCCGTTTTCAAATTTAACCAAAATTCTAAATCGAACAGATAGAAAGTAAAGCGCACCAATGGCGTCGATTATTCAGCCGGGAGCGGAGGTTCCTGCCTGATAACAGCAATTATTGAGACGCTTTCCGCCGGCTGGAAAATTAGTCCTGTCGCCTGAATTGATTCAGGGATTGAAATACGCTAATTGCAGCAACGGATTTCATTTAGAATTTTGATGAAAAGGCAGACTCTTTGAATTTTCGATGAGTTATTTTGATTGGCTGGAAACTGCCGCTATTAGTTTCCAGCCATTCTTGCAAATGATAACCGAGCGATTTGGGGATTTTCGCATGGCAAAACTGAGGCAGTATTGGCACACAGTAATCCGCTAAGAAAAATATTGCGCACATCCGTTCCGGCGATGATAGATTTATCGTCGCAAACTATTTTTTTTACCATTGAGGCGATTTTTATCGGGCGCTTGAGTACGGCTGCTTTTGCCGGACAGGGACTTGCCATCCAGGTCATCATTGCGTTTTTGACGATAATTATCACTTTTATCGTTGGAAGCTCTTTGATCATTGCCAGACACGTTGGCGCCGACCAGCATCGTGAGGCGAATCATGTTTTTGGACAGGCAGTCATGATTAGCGTGATTATTTCTTTTGTTTTTGCGTTTGTCTGGTATTTCGGGGGAATTTATCTGTTCAAGCTGATCAAAGAAGGGGGGTCGTTAGAAGCGCAGAATGCCGGAATTTCTTATTTGCGTATCATTGCCATGTTTGCCCCGATCGTCATTACCAATCTGGTGGCGGTCGGCTGTATTCGTGGCGCAGGAGATACGCATCTGTCGATGTTCGTCAATTTGACCATCAATACTTTGAACGTCATTTTGTCGCCGCTGTTCATTTTCGGCTGGTTTGGCTTTCCCCGCTGGGAAGTGGAAGGCGCTGCGGTTGCGCTGGGCATTTCTCATTCGGTCGGATTTTTGATGACGCTTTACATTTTGCGGACGAGAAAATCCGTCCTGTTTCTTTCATTCAAGGAACTTACCCGACCCAATTTCAAGACTTTCAAGCGTCTTGTTAACACCGGGTTGCCGACGACCATGGAGCAGCTTTTTTGGGCGGTCGGTTTGCTTATTGTCTCTTTGTACGCGGCGCAAATGGGAAAAGACTATCTCGCGGCACACATGGCGTTCAATAAAATTCAGAACGTTTTGTCCATGGCTTACCTCGGTTTGAGCATGGGCGCCATGACTTTAATGGGACAGCATTTGGGGGCGGAAAATCGGGAGTTAGCAGAACGCACGGCGCGAACGACCAGTTGGGTGGGATTTTTCTTTTCTACTGTTGTCGCCGTTGTCCTGTTGGTTTTCTCGCGGCAGATACTTTATATTTTCACGCCGGAATCTCGAGTTATTCAAATTGGCGCGAACGCTATGGTAGTTTTCGCTTTTGTGCAGATTCCCAAAGCAATGGACGGCGTGGTCATCGGAAATCTTCGCGGCGCCGGCGATTTGAAGTGGATCATGTACATGACGCTCATTGGCGTTTTGCTGCTGGAAATTTGTTTCAACTGGGTGGTCGCTTTCGTGTTTAATCTGGGCGTGGCAGGTTTGTGGGGCGTTCACCTGCTGGATGAAGGTCTGCGCTACTCGGTAAATTACTGGCGCTTCAAGGGGGGGCGCTGGAAATCAATGAAGGTTTAATATGAGTAAAACCGGATTTTTGATCACATTCGAGGGCATCGATGGCTGCGGCAAATCGGTCCAGGTACAGCGGCTCACGCAAAAGTTGAAATCAAAGGGCATTGAGTATATTTTGCTGCGAGAACCCGGCGGCACAATTATCGCGGAGAAGATCAGAGAAGTCTTGCTTGCCAAAGCCGAAGAACCCATGACGCCGGTGGCGGAGTTTTTACTTTTCTCCGCGGCAAGAGCGCAACTGACGCGGCAGACAATCATTCCGGCGCTGGAAGATGGAAAAATTGTGATTTTAGATCGATTTTTTGATTCCAGCGCTGCATACCAGGGTTATGGCCGTGGCATTGAGTTGGATTTTATTCACAAAGTAAATCGAATGGCGAGCCAGCGCACAGATCCTGATTTGACTTTTTTATTGGATATTGATCTAACCGAAATGAAAAAAAGAAGAGAACTTGCCGGGAAAATTCCCGACCGCATGGAAGATCAGGAACACGATTTTTTCAGCCGGGTCAGAGAGGGTTATCTGGCGCTCGCCCGGTTCAATTCGGAACGATTTTGCGTCATTGATGGTAAAAAAGCTATTGATGAAATCAGCCGAGAAATTTGGCGAGAAATAGATCATCGAATTTTGTCCGCCACTTAGCCGGTAGAAATTTACTAACGTTTTCCTCAAGGAGGATTTGTATGATGAAAAATAAAAAGTATCTGACCATAGTGTTGATCGTTTTGTTGGCGGTTTCCACGACTATGTTCGGCGGATGGATCGCCGGACAGACGAAAACCGAAAAGCCTGACTATTATTTTCAAATCAAAAAAAACATGGCTCTCTTTGGCCGAATTTACGAGGAGGTCACCAAACGCTACGTGGAAGTGATTGATCCCGAAAAATTTATGCGTGCCGGAATAGACGGCATGTTGCGAACGTTGGACCCCTACACCATGTACATCGAGCACGAGGGAGAGACAAATTTTGATCTGAAATTATTGACGACAGGCAAGTACGGCGGCGTGGGCATGCGTATCGCCAAGCGAGATGGTTGGCCCACGGTTGTGGAGCCCCCGTTTGAAGGCACTCCTTCGGCGCGCGCCGGCATTCGGGAAGGCGACAAAATTATCGAAATTGACGGCGGGTCAACAAAAGATTTCACTATCAGCGAGACTGCGCAACGATTGCGCGGCAAGATCGGCACGGAAGTGAATATCAAAATTCGGCGTTACGGGGCCGAGAAGCCATTGGAATTCCGTCTGATTCGCGCTGAAATTAACGTGAGCGACATTGCTTACTCCGGGTTTGTGGACGACCAGATCGGGTACATTCGATTGAGCCAGTTCACCCGCAAAGCCGGAAAAGAAATGCAGGATTCTATTGCCGCGCTGCGCGATCAAGGCATGAAAGGACTCATTCTCGATTTGCGTGGGAATCCCGGCGGACTGCTGGAATCGGCAGTGCAGGTCGCGGAAAGTTTTGTCGGAAAAGGAAATTTGATCGTTTCCAAACATGGCCGACGTGCGTCTTCTGACAAGGATTACTATTCCCGCGTGGATGCGATCTGGCCCGATCAGCCGCTCGCTATTTTAGTTGATGGGTTCAGCGCTTCGGCGTCTGAAATTGTCGCCGGCGCTATTCAGGATTTGGACCGCGGCGTGATTGTCGGCCGGCCCACGTTTGGCAAGGGCCTTGTGCAGACAGTTATCCCGGTGGACAGAAACGGTTCTTCTCTGAAAATTACCTCGGAGAAATACTATCTGCCCAGCGGAAGGCTGATTCAGAAACCGCATTTCATTCATTCCCCAAATGTGCTGTGGGGGTACGACAAAAGCAAAGAAGACACGACGACAAAAAAGCAGGATGAGATTTTTTACACTGCCGCCAAACGGGAAGTTAAAGGCGGCGGCGGCATTAAACCTGATGTCGAGGTGAAGGGTGAAAAAATGACGCCGCTTGTCGGTAATTTGATCATGAAATCCATGTTTTTCAATTTTGCGCTCGATTATGCCTCCAAGCATGAGGCATTGGGCAGAGACTTCACCGTGGGCGATGAAATTATTTCCGACTTCAAGACTTTTTTAAAAGAGAAAAATTTTACTTACAAGACAGCCTCTGAGGAAGTTATCGACGACTTGAAAAAAGCGATCAAGCAGGATGATTTTTCTGATAATGTAGCTGCCAAAATGGGAGAGTTGGAAAAAGTGATCGCTTTTGAGAAAAAGGGTGATTTTGAGAAAAATTTACCAATCATTAAACGCTATCTGCGTGAAGAAATCAGTGCCAAGCTTTGGGGAACCAAGGGAAAGTATGAGAGCGTTTTTCAATATGATAAGGTAGTGAAAAAAGCAGTGGAGACATTGAAAAATAATGATGTGTATCTTTCATTATTAAAACCGAATGACGCGAATTAAATGACTGGAAATTATTGCAATTGAAACTGAAGGAGATTGGTTGATGAGCAAGAAATATGTCTATTTATTTGGAAAAGGAAAAGCTGATGGCGATGCGTCGATGAAGGAATTGCTCGGCGGCAAAGGTGCCAATCTGGCTGAAATGGCTAATCTGGGAATGCCGGTTCCGGCTGGGTTCTCTATTTCAACTGAAGTCTGCGCTCAATATTATGAAAATGGCGGCGTGTTGACCAAGGATGTCAGGGAACAAGTAATCGAAGGCGTGAAACATATTGAAAATGTAATGGGAGCAAAGTTTGGCGATAAGGAAAACCCGCTGCTGGTTTCTGTACGTTCGGGTGCACCTGCTTCCATGCCCGGAATGATGGACACGGTTTTGAACCTCGGCTTGAACGACGAAACTGTTCAGGGAGTCATTAACCATGCCCATAACGAACGTTTTGGCTGGGACTCTTACCGCAGATTTGTCCAGATGTACGGTGACGTGGTCATGGGTTTGAAACCGGAATCTAAAGAGGAAGAGGATCCGTTTGAGGTCATCATTGATAAGGTCAAGACGGAAAAGGGCGTCAAATTGGACACGGAGCTGGAAGCAAAAGATTTGAAGCGTTTGGTCGAGTTGTTCAAGGCGGAAATTAAAAAACGCACTGGTAAAGATTTTCCTACTGATCCCTGGGAGCAACTCTGGGGAGCAATTGGCGCTGTATTCGGTTCCTGGAATAATCCTCGCGCCATTACCTACCGCAAATTGAATAACATCCCTGCGCATTGGGGCACGGCGGTGAATGTGCAATCCATGGTTTTCGGAAATATGGGAGACGACTGTGCCACTGGCGTAGCTTTCACGCGCGATCCGGCGACGGGAAGAAGACAGTTTTACGGCGAATATCTGGTCAATGCCCAGGGCGAAGATGTGGTCGCTGGTATTCGTACGCCGCAGCCGATCAACGACTCGACAAAAAGAGATCCTTCGCACAAAACTTTGCAAGAAGTGATGCCTGAAGCGTACGCTGAGCTGGAAGCGATTTACAAAAAATTGGAAAATCACTACAAAGATATGCAGGACATCGAGTTCACCATTCAGAAAGGACATCTCTGGATGTTGCAAACTCGCACCGGGAAACGCACTGCTGCTGCTGCCGTGCGGATCGCAGTGGAAATGGTTGACGAGGGTCTGATCGACAAAGAGACCGCAGTCATGCGCGTTGAACCTGGCCAATTGGATCAGCTTTTGCATCCGATGTTTGATCCTAATGCAAAAACTAAACTGATTGCCAAAGGTTTGCCCGCTTCACCGGGCGCGGCGACGGGCCGCATCGTTTTTCACGCTGATGACGCCGAAGATTGGGAGAAAAAAGGCGAAGATGTCATTTTGGTCCGTATTGAAACTTCGCCGGAAGATATCGGCGGGATGAGCGCGGCTAAAGGAATTTTGACCGCTCGCGGCGGAATGACTTCGCACGCTGCCGTTGTTGCCCGCGGAATGGGAATTTGCTGCGTAGCTGGTTGCGGCGATCTGGAAATTAGCTACAAAAACAAAACCATGACCGTAAACAACGAAGTTTACAAAGAAGGCGATTGGATTTCTCTGGACGGCTCTAAAGGCGAAGTCATTGAGGGTAAAGTGCCCACAGTGGAACCGGAATTGTCCGGAAATTTTGGTAAATTGATGTCTTGGGCGGACGAAATTCGCGAACTGGGCGTGCGCACCAATGCTGACACGCCACACGATTCGACAGTAGCGAGAAATTTCGGCGCCGAAGGAATCGGACTGTGCCGTACAGAGCACATGTTTTTTGAAGGAGATCGCATCAAAGCAGTGCGGGAAATGATTCTGGCAGAAGACGAAGAAGGCAGACGAAGAGCGCTGGCCAAACTGCTGCCGTATCAGCGGGAAGATTTCTACGGGATTTTCAAAGCCATGCACGATTTGCCGGTGACAATTCGTACGCTGGATCCGCCGCTGCATGAGTTCCTGCCGCACGACGACGCCAACCAGGAAGAAATGGCAAAAGAGATGGGCGTTTCCAAAGAGCATGTCAAAGCCAAAGTTGAGGCGCTGGCTGAATTCAATCCCATGCTCGGACACCGCGGCTGCCGCCTGGGAATCACTTACCCGGAAATTACCGAAATGCAGGCGCGCGCCATCATGGAAGCTGCCTGTCAGTTGAAAAAAGAAGGCGTGAATGTCTATCCTGAAATTATGATTCCGCTGATTGGCACCAAAGCCGAGTTTGCCGATCAAAAAACTGTGGTTATCAGAGTTGCCGAAGAAGTGCAAAAAGAGATGGGCGTGAAAGTGGAATACAAGGTCGGCACCATGATTGAAATTCCGCGCGCCGCGCTGACTGCTGACAAAGTGGCAGAAGAAGCGGAATTTTTCTCTTTTGGCACGAATGACTTGACGCAGATGACTTTCGGCTACAGCCGCGACGATGCCGGAAAATTCCTCAAAGAATATCTGGACAGGGGCATTCTTGCCGATGATCCGTTTCAGACTCTTGATCAGGAAGGCGTGGGACAGTTGGTCGAGATGGGCGTGAAAAAAGGCCGCAGCGTGCGACAGAATTTGAAAGTGGGTATTTGCGGCGAACACGGCGGAGATCCGCGTTCCATCGATTTCTGCCATCGCGTGGGAATGAATTACGTGAGCTGCTCGCCGTACCGCGTGCCGATTGCGCGTCTGGCTGCTGCTCAAGCGGCGATTCAAAATAAATAACAAATTTACAAATTACTAATTGCAAAATATCAGGAGCGACTGCGCGGCGAAAAAAAATCCGTTCAGTCGCTTCTTTTTTGAACAGAAGGCAACTGTTCTGTCAGTTGTAAAAAAATGACAAAATGATTATTGACAAAATAATTCTACAACCACCGATTGCAAAAATAGTAACTATTACGATAACGCCCGGTTGGTTTTTTTGCGGCACGACGATAGTGTGATTTTTTTTAAATGATTTTCATGTTGTTTTTTATCGTGCAAAGGATTTATTATTTCCCAACGAAGTTTATATGCCGGAGCAACAGTGAGTTTGCTGCCAATTCAATCATTTCCCGGGTAATGCCAGTGGATTTCGCTTGACTTTTTGAGAAAAGTTATTATCTTTTAGAACGAATTGTTTCATTTTCAGCAAATGAAACGAGAAAGGGTGAAAATGCCAACTGATCAAGAACTGACTCATGACATATTGGATTCCATTGCCGAAGGGCTTTTTACTGTTGATGCAGATTTTAAAATAAATTATTTCAACAGAGCGGCAGAAGAAATTACCGGAATGAATCGTTCCGAAGTCCTCGGCAAATTTTGTAAGCATATTTTCAAGTCTAATTTATGTTTTATTCAATGTCCGATTGCGCAAGTGCTGGAATCGGGAAAGAATATTTACGACTTGGATTCAAAAATGAGAGATAAAGCAGGGAAGATGATCCCCGTAAAAATGAATGTCGCAATTTTGCGCAATTCCGAGGGCGAACCGCTTGGGGGCGTCATCTCTTTTCGGGACGTCTCGGATTTAGTAATGTTTCGAGAAAAACATACGCGGCGATTTCAGTTTCAAGGTATCGTCGGGTACAGCAAAGCGATGCATGAAATTTTTGAGCTCATTGACGAGATTTCCGATTCTGATGCGTCGGTTCTGATTCAAGGGGAGTCCGGAACCGGAAAAGAGATGGTTGCCAATGCGATTCAGGCGACAAGCCAACGCAAAGACAAACCATTTGTGAAAGTCAACTGCTCGGTTTTTTCGCGGCAGTTGCTGGCGAGTGAGCTTTTCGGTCATGTAAAAGGCGCCTTTACCGGCGCTATTCGCGACCGAGAAGGGCGTTTTGAGCTCGCAAATGGAGGCACGATTTTTTTGGATGAAGTCGGCGAGATGCCAGTGCAAATGCAGCTTCAACTTCTCCGTGTTTTGCAAGAGGGCGCTTTTGAACGCGTCGGCGAATCGAAAAGCCGAACCGTGGATGTGCGCGTGATTGCGGCGACCAATAAAAATTTGGTGGATTCAATCAGAAACGGGGAGTTTCGCGAAGATTTGTTCTATCGCCTGAATGTGATCCCTATTTCTGTGCCGCCGTTGCGGGAAAGACCCGAAGATGTGCCTTATTTGGTGAAACATTTTTTAAGAAAGTTCTCTTTGATTTATGGAAAAAAGATGAACGATATCGAAGACCCGGCATTGGAATTATTAGTCGAATACACCTGGCCCGGCAATATTCGCGAGTTGGAAAATGCGCTGGAGTATGCCTTTGTCCGCACTCGCGACAGTTCGACAATAGCGTTGAGCAAATTACCACTGTCTGTTCGTAGCGGCGTATCTTCTGTGCGTGCTCAGTATGCGTCCTGTTTGGAATCGGAGGAGTGTTCGCTTATTTTAAAATTGCTGGAAAGACATAAATGGAATAAAACGCGCGTTGCCCAGGAATTGGGTATCAGCCGCAGCACACTGTGGCGAAAAATGAAACAGATCAATCTTCCTCAATAGCCTGCTGTGAAACGTTTCACGAAACAAATCGTTTCAAAATACCCTAACTATTGAAAAAATAAAGAGATGGGCGCTAATAAAGTGTTTTACGTGAAACACTTTGTCTTATCTTGAAAAATTAGCTAATCCCATTATAAACAGAGCGATACATCTTCTGGCAAGGTTTTTGACAAACATTGAACCTTAATAGCTGGGAGAAAAGAATGTCTGAGATGTTAGGAAATCAATATTTTTTAGCCAGAAGGTATGCTCTGGCAGCGAGAGAATTGGATGACATTTTGGAGAAGAATCCGAGGAGCAAGGCGATTCGCAAAAAGCTCATCGTTTGCCATGTACAGGAAGGCAATCTGGAACGCGCGCTACAACTTCTTGTGAGCCTTGTCCATGAGAACGATATTGATTGCATTGTCGAGACAGACCCTTTGCTTGATGATTGTCCGTGTCCGGAACTGGTTTACGATTTTGAGGAGCGGTTCAAAAATATCAGTGATTCCAAAGAATATTTGATAAAACTCGCTATTCTCTGGCTTTATTGTGATGTGGAAAAATCGTATGGCTATTTCAGAGAATACCAGAAATCTGCGCCTAAAGATGAAACGATTAATGAGATAATTGATTATTTAACTTCTTACTTAATATCAAACGGATTAAAGGGGAACAAATGACATCCAAAATATTTCTTTATGGCATTTTTTTGTTATTCCTCTTCTTGCTCATTGGCAGCGGCTGTACGGATAAATATCAGCCGACGTCCAGCCAGTTTGCTTCAAAAGAGTCCAGTTGCACTTACTGCCATTTGAACTCGTCGCTGTTGAAAGAGGTTGCGACGCCATTGCCACCGGAGAGTGGTGATTCGGGCGAAGGCTGAGGCGGCTCTGTGCCTCAGTTAGAGGCATGGGAAATGGTTAATGTCGAAGAAGATTTTCTCAGCACGCCCCACGGACGAATTGGTTGTGTCGTTTGTCACGGTGGCGATAAAACGGCGTTTGATAAAGATTCTGCTCATCAAAATATTGTGGCTGTGCCCAGCGACAAAGCAACGGCCTATTGCTCTGGCTGCCATGAAGATATCGTTAATCAATACAGCCCGTCGCTGCACAAAACACAGTCGGGTTATCTGAAGAGAATTGAAAATCGTCTTGGCTACAGTATTGAAAATGACGCGACGATGATGGGCAAATTTAAAGCCGAGTGCGGAAAATGCCACGGTACTTGCGGTCAGTGTCATGTCCAGCGACCGATTTCTGTAAAGGGTGGTTTTACCAGCGGCCATGTTTTCAGCGAGCCCGAGCGGGACAATAACTGCGTTGCTTGCCACGGAAGCCGTGTCGGCGAAGAATATCTGGGTCAGCGCGAAGGCTATTTCGCTGATGTGCATCGCTACAAACCCGGCGGTTCGAAATGTACTTTTTGCCACACCGAAAATGAGATGCATGGCGACGCTGGCGCTGCGGACTATCGCTATCTGGTTCAAAACGCACCGCGCTGCGAAAGTTGTCATGAAGATAAACTGGATGCCAATATCTATCATCAAATGCACTGGAAAGGTCTTGCCGGCGCCACGCTTTCCTGCCAGATTTGTCACGCTCAGCCTTATAAAAATTGCAATGCCTGCCACACCGGCGGCGCGGGAATTACCGGCAACTCTTATATTGCATTTAAAATTGCCAAAAATAAATTCAATATTCGGGCGGAGAACGCTGAATATGACTATGTGACAGTGCGTCACATTCCGGTTGCCCCGGACACTTACGCCAGTTGGGGGATCGCTGATTTGCCGAATTTCAACAGCGAACCGACCTGGAAATACACCACGCCGCACAATATTCAGCGGTGGACGGCGCAAACCGATACGACCGGTACTAATGGAAGTTGTTATTTAAAATGTCACACGACGAAAGAATATTATTTGTTGACTACAGACCTGTTTGATTATGAAGTCGACGCAAACAAAGATATTGTAATGGATGACAAAATTCCACCAAGTTCGTTTTAAGACTAATTAATTTAATTTCTTAACCAAGTTGGAGGTCCTGCAATGAAAAGGTATTTAACAATCTTTCTCGTGCTCATGCTCGCATTAGTTATCATTCTTGGATGCGACAAAGACAATGGAACGGAACCGGAAGAAGTTGATGAGTTTGCTCTTGTCGCAGAAAAGGGTGACACCTATTTCTCAAATTACACCACACCGAGCGGCTTGCCGGTAAATACTGCTATTTCAGCAGTTTATGATGTGCTTACAGACGGCAATACAGCGAATGATCCGTTCATCATTGACTATCGTTCCGCAACAGATTTTGCCAGCGGCCATATTAAAGGCGCAATGAATATGGCATTAGGCGATCTTGTGGACAAAGTGGATGATGGCACTATTCCCAAAGATAAGGTCATTTTGAATATTTGTTACACAGGCCAGACTGCAAGTGTGGCGACTGCTGTGTTGAATTTGCTGGGCTACGACGCACAAAACTTGCTGTTCGGAATGTGTGCTGTGGACACAAGCATTTCCAATTCGCATCAGTGGATGGGCCAGGTAGCCTCGGATGAGCATTTTAATGATCTGGAAACTACAGCGAATACGACCACAACGACTTATGATTTTCCGGAATTGAATACTGGTGAGACCGAAGCAGAAGCGATCATTAAAGCTCGGTTTAAAGAAGTTATTGCTCCGGGATGGCCAAAAATTAGTGCTGACGATGTGTGGGACAATACAGGCAATTATTTTATTGTTAATTATTGGCCTGAAAATGAGTACCTGAATCCCGGACATATTCCCGGCGCTTATCAGTTTACACCAAATACATCTTTAAAAACCGATGCGAAATTAAATCTGCTGCCGACGAATAAGACTGTTGTAGTGTATTGCTATACAGGTCAGACATCCGCTCAGGTATCAACTTATCTGAAAATATTGGGCTACGATGTAAAAAGTTTGCTTTATGGTTTCAATGGGTTTGCTTATTCAAAGTTAGCCGCACATAAATATGCCGGACCTCCCCAGCCGGGAATTTATGATGCTATTTTGGAAAAACCATAATTAACTTTTGAAGAAATTGTGAAGAGCGGCGGGCAGTTTAAACCTGCCGCTCTTAAATTTTATCTTTTAACCAGAGTGAAGATGACGCTATGAAAAGAATAACAAAAATTTGGGTGCTGGTTTTTTTCGTAATGTTCAACTCTCAAGTTGACGCTATCGGAATTCAGTTCCACGGCAGAGCATCAAACTCCTTTTATAGCTATGAGGATACCACGACTCATACGCGCATGTACCAACTTGTCCGCTTTAATTTGAATTCGCCGGAATTGGCAAATGCGACGTTGAACGCTTCTTTTCGTGCGCTCACAGATTTCAACCAGACGCTGGACAGCGACATGCGATTTCGCGCCTATCAATTGAATCTGGAATTCAAAAAAGTGCTGAATCGGTTTGATGTTATCATCGGGCGTCAATTTCTTCATCCAGGGACTGTTTTAGGCGGGCTGGACGGACTTTTTGCGCGAGCCCGGATTGTAAACCATTTGTCCCTTTCCCTTTACGCCGGCGTGGAATCTCAATTCAATCGGAGTTTTAAAATTTACAAATTTGACGATAGTTTTACAGCCGGTGGCGTGATTGACTTGAGAAAGATTTTTTCTTCTCATTTACAATTGCTTTATTTGCAAAAAATGAACAGCGAAGATATTTTCTGGCAGATTGCCGGTGTCAATTTCAGCACTTCATTGATTCCCAAAACTCAGGTTCAGGTGCAAACTCACTACGACCTGCAAAATGCCCGTTTTCATCGCCTTTATTTCAACGCCCGGCATCATTTATTGAAAAATCTGTATCTGAATTTCGGTGTGAAGAATCAATATCCGCAGGTTTACGCTAATTCTTTTTTCACGATTTTTGAAATCGATCCGTACTGGCAATATCGACTGGGAGGCAGCTATCGGCTGAAAGGCGATTATTTTATGAATTGCCAATATCAATTGATCCAATTTGACACCGAAACCGCCAATCGTCTGTTTTTCACAGTGAGCAATCTGAACGGCAGCGTAGGTCTGGTGTACGAGTCAGGCTATGCCGGCGATCAGATCGGCGTGGTGCTGGATTACGCCTATTCGATTACGCCGAGTCTGTTGGCATCCTTGAATGTCGATTATTCGCGCTACAGAACGGAAAAAGTTTATGAATTTGAAAATCAAATCGCCAATGCTGTTCGGTTATCTTATAAATTTAAAAAATATTGGTCTGTTGATCTGGAATACCAATGGTTGACAAATCGCTTCAAAGAGAGCGATTCCCGTGTGTTAAATCACATCCATTTTAGCTGGTAGAGGAAATTGTTATGAAAAAAACCGTTATTGTAATTGTCGCATTGATTTTTCTCGCGTTTATCAGCGTCTTGTTAGTGGCGCAGGATGTGGAGCTTATTTTTTCGCACAAATATCACGCCGAAGAAGTAGGCGCATCTTGTAGCGATTGTCACAAAGCGAGCGAAAGCGCCAAGGCGTCGGATAATTTGCTGCCGGATATGGATGCCTGCTATTCCTGTCATGACGAAGATGAGGAATGCAGCAAATGTCACAAAGATCCGGACAATGCCATCGATTATCCGAGAATCACCGATTACATCGCAAAATTCCCGCACGACAAACACGTGGCAAAAAATATCCCCTGTGAGAAATGCCATGAAAATGTGGTCGGCAGCGAGAATATTCTGGAAAAACATCTGCCCAAAATGACTGTGTGCGTCGAATGTCACAAAGAGATTGCTCGGGATGACTATTGCTATGATTGCCATGCGAAAAAAGATCAGTTGAAACCGGCGACGCACGATTTTGCCTGGAAATCGAGCCACGGCATCACCGCCGAAGCGGACGAAAGCTCCTGTGAAACTTGCCACACAAAGGCCTATTGCCTCGACTGCCACAAATCGGACAATCTGGACAGGCAGGTACATCCTTTGAATTTTGTGAACAATCACGGTTTGTACGCCAAAGGAAACAAGGAAAATTGTTATACTTGCCACGAAGAACAGGCATTTTGCGTGGACTGTCACCAGAGAAGAATGGTCATCCCGCGGAATCATTCGTTTGCCAATTGGAGTAACACCACGACTGGCGGCGCTCATGCACGAGCCGCGCAGTTGGATTTAGATTCCTGTTTGAGCTGCCATTCAGATGCGCAGAGTGAACCTGTATGTGTGGTTTGCCATAAGTAAAATGGATCATTCGAGTTTTAAGCAGAGGTAGAAAATGAAAAAAATATTTATTCTCGGCCTGATTGTGCTTTTTGGCTTGTTGATGTGGCAATGTTCAACTGATAAAAATCCGTTGCCCAGTACCGCTCATCCTGAAGGTTGGAATACGGCGGACGCTGAAAATTTTCATGGAACAAAAGTGTTAGAAAGCGGTTATACATCGTGTAAAGCATGTCATGGCGCTGATTTGAATGGCGGCAAAACCGGGCTTAGTTGTTTTCAGTGCCATCAGACTTATCCGCATCCCGCCAGTTGGATTTTGGTGGATAACGAAAAAAATCATGCGGCATATATTGCCAATAACAGCAATGCCATTTCATTCTGCAGGTCCTGCCACGGTTCAGATTTGACCGGCGGCAAGAGCGACGTGTCCTGTTATGATTGTCACCAGGCAGGGAGTGTCCCGTTTTAAAGAATTGCAAAGCTAATTGTTCCGTGCCAAAATGCTATTTTTTAATTTAAGGCGATGAATTTTTTGGGAAAATTTTTCAGCGCTTTTTTAAAATATATCTCTTCAGTTGTGCTTTTTGAAGCTATCCAAAAAGATTGCACAGACAGCGTCATTTAATTCGGAAATTTAAGCATCGTGAAGTTAATTAGGAAGGGCAAAAAATGGTTCGTTGGGCCGGAGTTGTTTTATTCATTCTGATGAGTAGTTCGATTGTGTGGAGCCAGGACATTACCAGCAAAGATTGTATGGAATGCCATGGTGATCAAGAATTGACAAAAACGGTAAATGATTCCGTTGAGATTTCAGTTTTTATTGACATGAGCAAATTTTCTAATTCAGTACACGGCGATCTTGAATGTATTGATTGCCATGTTGATATTAAGGATCTGCCTCATGATGAAAATTTGCAGCGCGTAAAATGCAGCGAATGCCACGATGATGCGGCGGCAGAATACGCAAATAGCGTCCATGGAAAACTTTTGGCGAAAGGAGCCGCTGAAGCGCCACAATGTTGGGATTGCCATGGTTCTCATTATGTGTATCCTACGGACGATTCGCTATCTACATTGTTTGTTTTGAATGAGCCGGCGACCTGCGCCAAATGTCATGCGGATCCAAAAATTAATCGGAAATATCACATTCCGATTTCAACCGCTGTAGAAGCTTTTGAAACAAGCATTCATTTCCAGAAGGCGAAAAAAGAGGGAAATCTTAACGCGGCCACTTGCCATAGCTGCCACGGCGGACATAATATTTTGCCCTCGAATGATGCCAATTCTTTGACAAATAAATTCAATGTTCCGAAGACTTGTTCCAAATGCCACGATGATATTTATCAGGAATACATGGGAAGTGTGCATGGCCGGGCAATTTCGTTCGGAGCCACAGACGCTCCGGTCTGTACTGATTGCCATTCGGAACACGATATCAAAGCGCCTTCAGACCCCACTTCGACTGTTTACAGTGCCGTGGTCTCAAAAACTTTATGCCCGAGATGCCATGAAGGGAAAAGAATTGCTACAAAATATGGCATAAAAAAAGGAGTCGTTCAAACTTACGATGATAGCTATCACGGACTCATGATTCGCGGCGGCGTTCTTGTTGCGGCAAATTGCGCCAGTTGCCACGGCGTGCATAATATCCGCAGTTCAGATGATCCCTTGTCCACAATTAACGCGGCTAATCTGGCGAAAACATGCGGCAAATGTCATCCTGGCGCTTCCAACAAAGTCACCGTCGGGAAAGTGCATTACACTCCCAGTCGCGAAAGCAGTAAGGCGATTTATTATGTGACCATTCTGTATTATTTCCTTATTTTTGGCACTATCGGCGGTATGGCGGCGCACAACGGTTTGGATTTTTTGAAAAAGCTTCGCGCGAAATTCAAGAATCCGCCGGAAAAAATAGCTTATGACCCCACCTTCAGAAGACAGATTGAACGGCTGACAGTGAACGAGCGAGTTCAACATTTCGCGCTCATGGCGAGCTTTATTACCTTAGCTTACACGGGATTTTGCATGAAATTTCCTGAAGCCTGGTGGGCGCGTCCGCTGTTGGACTGGGAAGGCGGATTTGCATTTCGCGGTTTCGTGCATCGTCTGGCGGCGGTAGTAATGCTATCTCTTTCATTTTATCATCTTTATTATATTATTTCTACAAAACGCGGTAGGCAACAAATACTCGCTTTCTTGCCCACAGCTAAAGATGCGAAAGACGTGGTACACATGCTGAAATATTATCTGGGCTTTGCAAATGAAAGGCCTCGCTTCGAAAGATATAGCTATATAGAAAAAGCGGAGTATCTCGCTTTGATTTGGGGAACCGCGGTGATGGCTATTACCGGATTAATCATGTGGTTTGAAAATATTTCCCTGAGATTTTTACCAAAATGGTTCATCGATATGAGTTTGGTGATTCACTATTACGAGGCGATTCTGGCGTCGCTGGCTATTTTGGTGTGGCATTTCTATTTTCAATTTTTTGACCCGCATGTCTATCCCATGAATACGACGTGCCTCACTGGCAAAATGGATGAAGATGATTATCGCGAGGAACATCCGCTGGATTTTGACCGCGCCATCAAAGAAGGGAAATAATATTCGGAATGCAATAATAATAAACAAAAAAGTCAGGACATTTTCTGGCTTTTTTGTTTTGTCAGGCGATGGATCAGTCGCTAAATTCGGGAAATTTTGGGTGAATTTCTCATGAAAAGACTACTAAAGCCACGCCGAAGTATTGGATTTATCCTTTTGATTTTGCTAATATTACAGGTTATCATTGTTGGCGTGGTGGTAAATTTTGTGGTTATCCATTTTATTATCGCACGCATGGAAGATAACGTACGCGATCATGCGATTCAGATCAGCAATCTGATCAAAAGATCACTGCATCAGAGCATGCTTAAAAACCGTCGGGAAGAGTTGGCGCTGACAATTAGAGGTTTAGCGTCTGAAAAAGCAATCAAAGGTATTCACATTTACAACAAGGCCGGCGTTGTCGCGTTTGCCAGCGATACTTCTGACATTAACCAACAAGTGAGCAAAAAATCAGAACAGTGTATTTTTTGCCATGCCACGAATAAAGCAAAAGGCACGATTCCAAAACTCAACAGGTTTCGCGAAATTCCGTCAACGACTGGTGAGCGAATTCTGGGTTTGATTAATCCGATTGAAAACGAAAAAACTTGTTACGAAGCCGATTGTCATGTGCATTCTGTGGGTGAAAAATTGCTCGGTTTGCTTGATGTGCAAATTTCCTTGGCCCAGCAAGAAAGAAATCGAGTAGAGGCGCGCAATAACGCCATGCTAATTTTTGTCATTGTTACAATTGTTACTGCAGGCGTTTTTGCCCGGATTATTCGTACGCAGATTCATCAGCCCATTTCTGCTTTGATCAAAGGGACGCAGCAAATTTCCAGGCTGAATTGGGATCACAAAATTGAGATTCAGCATCCGGATGAAATGAGAAAATTGGCAGAATCTTTCAACGGCATGACGGAAAAATTGAAGAAAGCACAAAATGAACTAAAAGAACTGTCTGAAAAATTAGAGGATCGAGTAAAGGAGAAAACCGAAGAACTGGAAAACGCCCAGCGCCAGTTGATCATGGCTGAAAAATTAGCATCCATGGGAAAATTAGCGGCTGTTGTCGCCCATGAGATCAATAATCCTCTTTCTGGCATTCTCACGTATTCGAAATTGATAATTCGGAAATTGCAACAGAAGCCGAATAAAGACGCCATTGACGAATCCATCGGAAATTTGCAAGTAATAAGACATGAATCCGAACGATGCGGCAACATTGTTAAAAATTTGCTTCTTTTTGCGAAGAAACCGATGGGGGGAGAAACAAAAGAGGACTTAAAGCAAATTTTGAACAAGAGCATTAAGCTTGTTAAACACAGTTTTGATATAAAAGGTATTCAATTAAACGTCGATTTTACTGAAAAAGATACCTATTTGCTGTGCGACGCCGCCGCGATGGAACAAATGGCGGTCGCGTTGCTGATTAATGCTATTGAAGCCTGCCCGGAGAAAAGCGGCGTGGTTAGCGTACGGCTGGAGAGATTGGAAGAGAAAAAATCGATCCGAATAGAAGTAAGCGATAATGGCTGTGGCATTGAACAGATGCATTTACCTCACATTTTTGAGCCGTTTTATTCGACCAAGAGCAATGAAAAAAGCGTGGGATTAGGCCTCGCCGTAGTTTACGGAATTGTCGAAAGACACGCCGGCTCCATTGACGTAAAATCAGAAGAAGGCGCGGGGACGACCTTTGCCGTCACTTTGCCGATTAATGATTACGATCGGCATGAAGTATGAAAATCACGATTTTAAGTTTTGACTAATGAACGAGAAATACCGCTGTTGAAATATTTTTGGTGCTGTTATGAATTCACAGTTTTTTTTCACCTTGGAAAATTGTTCGCTTAAGTTTAGAGGCTGTTATGACAAATAAAGATGTGAGCATACTCATTGTTGACGATGAATTTTCAGTGCGTGATTCTCTCTGCCAATGGTTCAAAGCAGATGGTTTTAATGTAGATACGGCGGAGAGCGCTGAAGCTGCTTTTGAAAAATTCAAGCAAAAAACGTGGGACATCGTTCTTTTGGACATCAAAATGCCGGGAATGAATGGCATTGAATTTAATCGACACATTATGAGCATTGACAAAAATATCATTGTGATCATTGTTACCGCTTTTGCGACCGTGGAGACCGCGGTTCAGGCGATTAAAGACGGCGCCTTTGATTATATTTCTAAACCGATCGACCCTGAGTATTTGACGCACATAATAAGAAATGCATTAGAGAAGCGTGAATTGGCAAAAGAGAATGTCCAGTTGCGCAAGCGCATCGAGGATCTGATTATGCCCGACGATATCGTCGGGAGGTCCATACAATTAAAAAATGTATTGAAACTTGTGAAGTCAGTGGCTCCCACAGACAGTACAGTAATGATTCGCGGCGAAAGCGGCACCGGAAAAGAGCTGATTGCTCGGGCCATTCACGCGAATAGCTCACGGCGATACGCGCCAATCATTTCCATTAATTGCGGCGGAATGCCGGAAACGTTGCTGGAAAGTGAACTTTTTGGCCACGAAAAAGGCGCCTTTACCGGCGCTGAGAACATGCGCATTGGCAAATTGGAACGGGCGAATAAAGGCTCTGTATTTTTTGACGAAATAGGTAATATCAGCGTCAAGATGCAAATGAACCTGTTGCGCGTTTTGGAGACGCATCAGCTCGCTCGAGTCGGTGGCGACAAACCGATCGAAGTGGATTTTCGCGTGATTTGCGCGACAAATAAAGATCTGGAAAAGGCGGTAAAAAATGGGGAATTCAGAGAAGATCTGTATTTCCGTTTGAATGTGGTTGCGATTGATATTCCGCCGTTGCGGGAGAGGAAAGAAGATATTCCGCTTTTGGCGCGCTATTTTTTAAATCAATTTTCCAAATCCATGACAAAACCGGTCTGCGATATCTCCGAAGAAGCAATGAAAATTTTGATGAAATACCATTGGCCGGGAAATGTGCGCGAATTGCGCAATACAATTGAGCGCGCCATCGTCGTTTGCGAAGGAGAGGCGATTCAGGAGAAAGATTTGTCTTTTCCGTTCAAGCTTCATGAAGAGATGGCGGGTGAATTTGATCAGAGTCTGGAATCAGTTGAGAAGCGGCAGATCAGGAAAGTGTTGGAGAAAACGAATTGGCAAATTTCTCGCGCCGCCGAGTTGCTCAAAATTGACCGCACAACGTTGTACAATAAATTGAAAAAATACAATCTGAGCAAATAGATTAATGATCCGAAGTATATGCCTGATCCCGATAGAATTTGCAGAAACCAAACTATTGGATTCGTTGATTTTTTATCTGTCCCACACATTCCATTTGCAAGTGGAGGTGCGGCAAAAAAAAATTATAGTTGAGGAAGCTTTTAGCCGCTCGCGTCGGCAATACAATTCCTCAATTTTACTTTCTCAACTCATTGACGACCCGCCTGACAGCGGCGATTGCAAAATTCTTGGCTTGTGTGATTTTGACCTTTTTATTCCAATTTTTACCTACGTCTTCGGCGAGGCGCAATTGGACGGCATCGGCGCCATCGTTTCTACGAATCGTTTGAGAAACGAGTTTTATGGCGGGAGAAAAAATTCCGCTCTATTAAGCGAACGGCTCGCCAAAGAGGCGACTCACGAGTTGGGACATACATTCGGGTTGACGCATTGTTCGCATCCCGGCTGTGCGATGAACTTTTCAACTTATGTTGAAGACATCGATGAAAAATCCGCAATCTTCTGCCGCGAGTGCGAGGCTGTTGTTCGCCAAAAAATCGGATATGATAAAACAGCATTTCACTAATTCCGAGGAGTGCGAATTTAATGAAATGCTGTTTGCGTTTGCTATTAAGCTTTCTCTCAGATGAGAAAAGTTTCTTTGGCTCGCTCCCAGGAATCCTCATCGAGAAATTCACTGATGCCATCGACCGGAATGCCGCCGTCGGCCATGGTGTTCGGCAGAACGCGGCCGTTGGAAAATTCCCGCATTAAAAAATCTTTCAACCTCTCGACTTGGTCATTCATCCAGAGACGGGCGTCCTGCGAGATTCTGAGATAACGGATGTCCTGCATCAGTTTGCCAGGCTTAATAGAGAGCAGCCAACCTTTTCCGTAAGGATCAGATTTGAGGGCATCCGGATTTTCCAGCGCTTGGCGATTGATGGCTTGAATTTCACCGGAAACGGGCGCGCTGAGCTGCACTTCACGATTTCCTTGCTTAATGGCGATGGTTTTATCGCCTTGCATCACTTTCGCGCCAACTTCGCCGACTTCCACAGAATCGATCTTTTTGAACATCCTCTGGGCAAAATCGCTAATGCCAATTTTAATCTCACCGTTGGGTTCGACTTTCGCCCACGTATGTCCGCGATAAAAGAACAGTCCCATGGGAACGACTAAGTCCTCGGGTTTAATCTGAAAGGACGCTGCTGGCGCTGTTTTTGCTTTCAGCGGCGCAGCCTGTCGTTTGCGAATTTTGTCGACGATGATTCCCGCTACGATGAATGCGACAAATGTCAGAGCTACCATTATGACTGTCATGATGAACACCTCCTTCACATAATATTTATTCGGGTTTGCTCGCGAAAATTCTAATAATAGGGGTTTCCCAAAAGATAATTTACCAGAAAGCGGTAATCATTTGCGCTCACAGAGCGGCGGATTTCACGGGAAAGCTCTCCCCCGTCCGCCATTGTTGCGCCAATTTTCAAGCTTTTTTTGTGCATAATAAATTCCAATTTTTGCTCCACCCAGTTTATCTCTTGCAAATACCAATTCAATAAATTCTCGCCGGTCCGGCATTCTTCCAAATGCTGGGACAGATCCGTTGGAGAAATTTTTAACAGCCAGCCTTTATTGAGCGGATCCAAAGTAGCCTCATTCGGGAAGCTTTTCAAATCCTGGTTCACTTCCACAACCTTTCCGGAGAGCGGCGCTGGCAATGAAAATACGAATTCGTCCTGTATTATTTGACAGCAAGATTTTCCTTTTTCTATTTTTTCCCCAATTGCCGGCAAAATTACTGCCTCAATTGAACCCAACACAATCGCGATGATATCGTCGAAGCCGATTTTGACGTGATGGCTATTATCGACTTTTATCCAGGAATGCTTGGGACTGATGTAAAATCTTTCGTCGGCTTTGATTTTGAGCAAATGCCGCAATGAACTGAAATAATTGAACAGATTCAAGCGGCCGTTCACCTGAAGGTTAGTTTCGCCGCGCAGGATTTTGTCAAGAGGACAGTTTTCACAATCAAATTTTCTGTCACATAATTTGTAGGTCAGAATGCCGGCTTTGACCCATTCGCAAACCTGGTTGCTTCGTTTCCTTATTTCCCATGATGAATTTTGTTTTGAGGCTGTCATTTTATGACCTCATTGATTTTTCTCTTTTCCTACTTTGGTAACATCAAAAAATATGCCAAACCGCATAATTAATTAAAAATCAATTAGTTGTACGATTTTTTGCAGCGACAAAATGTGGGGTAATGCCACAATGTGTCGGAAAATGCCACAAGGAAATATTGCTGTCTTGAAAGGCATATTTTTAAATTCCTCCACGGTTCAGATCGAAGGTCGTAAAACAAGTCCACTGGCATCATTTATGATTGTTTAAAGATAGATAGTACTTTTAAATATTCTTCTATATTTTTTTGAAAATAGCGCCTGAACAAGGCAGGATAGATTTCGAGATTTGTTTGAAAGTCATGACTCAATTAAATGAACGACGAAAAAGCTCTTTCGAAATATTTGCCAATGAATGGACAGAGGCGCTGACAAGTGCCCCTGCCCGTTCTCAAAAAGTTTACTCTTCCATCCCCTGGTGACAGGAACTGCAAAGTTCGGGATCCTGGCTATCGAACGCAAGGTCTCCGTTATGGCAAGCGCCGCAATTTTTCCCGTCGCTCATGGTGTCCATGTTGATAGGTCCCTCCGGTGATTTTCCTGATTCGAGCAGATTAAAATGCTTCCCGTGGCAGGAAACGCAATTGGGACTTTCGTAATCATAATGCGATTCATGACTGAAAACCACCGGTCCCGGACTATCTTCGCCGAGGGGAAATTGAAAGTCTGCTGGCAGTTTGACATTTTCTCTGCTTGCGACCACGTATTTGCTGAGAGGTTTGTGTGCCGCAACCACTTTGGGCGTCGCTTCGCTTTTTTGAGTGAGGCAACCGGACAAACAAAGCGAAAAACCAAATCCAAAGATCAACAATGCAACAGGCAAAAGACGATTCATTGAGCCGTTCATATTTTACTCCATGAAGTTAGAATAGTGGCATCGTTTCCTACTATTTCGACATTACGAAAATAATTTGTTTTGAATAAATTTTTCTGCATCAAAAAATGAATGAGCTTGTTCTAAAAACAGTCACTTTTTGAATGAACTCATGAATTAAGATGTTAGCAAAAATTCTTTGGCAATTTCTTTCCATTCCTTGGGCCAGGTTTGCAGCGCAAATCCGGTAATGGGTGCGCCTCCGTCTTGAAGCACAAAGCCCAGATTCCCCGCTAATTTTTCCTGAAGTTTTTGGGAAGTGAGGTCCATCCATGCCAGCGCCAGTTTATCGGAAAGAAGATTGCTGATGTTTGATTTCCAATTTGTTACTTTTGCTTTCAGAAACCAGCCCTTTTCGTATGGATCTTCTTGCAGAACTTCAGGCGATTGAAGTAATTTTTCATTCACGTCAATGATTTCGCCATCTATCGGAGCAATCATGTCCACACTCGTCGAGCCAATCTGAAGCTTCCAGGCGGCTTTTCCTTGCTTTATTTTGGAGCCGATAGCCGGAAGTGTAACGGCTTTGGGGGTTCCCAGGAATTTGTGAGCAAAATCATTGATTCCGATAGTCACGACGTCGCCGCCAACCGGCTGCACCCAGCTGTGCCCTTGATGGTAAAATCTTCCCAGAGCGATTTGAAATCCTCCGTTCACCCGGATCGAGTCTTTTTGCCGAAAAGCAGCGCGGGCGGGTTGGTTCGTTTTATTCAAAACTCGCCAGAAAAAAATTAAAGCGATGAGAAAACCGATGACCAACAGGTATTCGATTCCTTTTGTCGCGAATATGTCCACATAAGTGAAACTGTCCATTTTACACCTCCTCAGTGATCATTTCCGTGTATTTTTTTGCATCCTTTGAACCGGATTCTTTTTGTTGACTTTCCCAGAGCGGTGACTCCTGAAAAACAGGCATGCGATTTACTATCCAGCGGAAAGCGATAATTTCCATAGTGATAATCGCTAAGGTGACTTCGATTTCCATCCAACTGGGAATATAGTGATTTGGAGCGTACCATTTAAACGCGATAATTGAAATATTCAATCTATTAACAATAATTCCTAAAAGCGACCAGATAGCAGCGACACGAATGGTCGGAATATGAGCGCTTTGCAGTCCTTTGACGTAAAGTGACATGGGTAGGAGCACAAAGCCGATCATTTCAGTCAGGTACCAGTAACCCATGGGGGTGTTGAGCAAATTCCAGTGTTGTCCGTGAATCAGCACCAATAGTTTTAGGAAAAAATAGAAAAACATTGTGCCGGCACAAATTTTCGCCAGGCCTAAAACGATACCTTTGTATTCCCCGTGATGTTTAGGGCTGATGAGTTTCCTGAATACGCGATGACTGATCGAACCCTCTATAATAACCATGGACAAACCGGCAAAAATACTGGAGACAAAGAAAAGTATGGGAATGAATTCAGAATACCATAGCGGATGCAGTTTTGCTTTCGCCATGACAAACAGTGCGCCGAGTCCTGATTGGTGCAGCGTTGATAGTGCAATTCCAAAGATCACAACGCCTAATGTTAATGAATTGAGAACTTTGCGTACACGCTTTAAACCCAGCCATTCGGCGATTGCCGGGGAAAATTCGAGAAATTCCGATATCATGTACAGCAAAAAATGCCAGGAAATGAGAAATAGCACAGAACTTACGCCGAACGAATTTCCTATAATGGGATTGATGATATTCCAGGGTTTTCCCAGATCGAGAACCAACGCGCCGGCATAAAACATGTAAGCTAATAATCCATTGAGCACTGTCGCTCTGACGATGGGGTGGTATTTTTCTCTTCTCAAAATATAGACCATGAACGTAATCACATACGCGCCACCGGCAAAGGCGACGCCGGTGACGACGTCGAATCCAATCCAAAATCCCCAGGGAAAATCCTGAGAAAGATTGGTGATGGATCCTAGCCCTTTGGCGAAACGAATGACCAACAAAACAGCCGCAGTGAGAAGAATAATTGCTGAAATGACGTTGAAAGGAGTGAGCAGTTTTCCTTTTGGTTTTAGCTCGCTCAGCAAGAATTTAAAATATCTTTTCAATTCGGGTTTTAGAGGCGCTTTATTCGTCTGCAGATTATTCATATTTGGCCCCCCTTTCAATATCTTCTTTGTTCGCTTTGGTTGCATTGCTTATTGCCAGCAAAATGCCGGGCCAAAGCGTCAGAATAATTGGCACGCTGTAAAGAAAACCTTTGCTGTACTCAGGGTAGGGAGTCGTGCCAATATCTGTTCGAAAACCCAGTTGTTCAAACGGGACAGGTGAAAGATACAGCCAGCCGCTTCCGCCGGCTTCATTTTCGCCGTAAATGTGATCTACGTACTTGTCGTGATTGTCGTAAATTCGTTTTCTGGCAATTTCGAGGAGATTTCTTCTCGTATCGAAAATTAGCGCGCCTCCGGGACAGGCTTGCACGCAGGCGGGAATTTCGCCTTGCTGGAGCCGCTCATAACACATAATACACTTTTGAATTTTAGGATTAGGGCTATCGTATTCGAATTTGGGAACGTCAAATGGGCAATTTATCATGCAAAAGCGGCAGCCCATACATTTTTCACTGCGCCAGATGACCGGTCCCTGTTTCGTCTTGAACATTGCTTTGGTCAGACAGCCGGATGCGCAGGCCGGCTCGTCGCAATGCATACACTGCTTTTTTACGAAAACCTGTCC
This sequence comes from Calditrichota bacterium, assembly GCA_013152715.1. Classification (NCBI taxonomy): domain Bacteria; kingdom Pseudomonadati; phylum Calditrichota; species Calditrichota bacterium. The sequence goes on along the minus strand of JAADFU010000192.1, from coordinate 10,869 downwards.
CACGTCCGTATCATAGCGATTGACAACAGTCCACTGATGGGCAGACATCTTTCTTTCGGTTTCAAAGATTTTTTCGTTATCTGTATCCGGCAGCGGTAGATTGTGGGCTTCGGCGCACGCCATTTCGCACGTGCGGCAGCCGATGCAGCGCGTGGCGTCAAAAAGAACGCCGACAAATTCTTCATTCGGCTTCGCGTCTTTTGCAAGAGCTGATTTGCCGACCAGAAGTGAAGCGCTGGCTGCGCCCAGAGTCTTAAGGAAGTCTCTTCTCTCCATTTTCAGCTTTCTCTCCTATTTTGAGATTCATCGGAATTTACAGTAGTAATGAACCTGATTTTTTTATCTGCGTCAAATATTTATTCGAATTGTGACAATATTGAAAACAGAAATCTGACGGATGTTGCTGATTCCTCAATGTCAAAGCACACAGAGTTTTTGATTGCGAAGGAATCACCCTAATGAAAGGTCGCCAATAATTTGTTTGCAAAAAATTACATTTGCGGCATTTCCATCGCGTCTTAAGGTCATTTCATAAATATTCGCTTTGCCGGTGCGTTCCCAATTAGTGATTTTCACGCCGCCACTATTTGCCCACATTTTTGGTTTTGCAAGACAAAAACCCATCTAATTGAGAACACAATTTCAGGGCTTCCAAGCGAAGGGGACGATTATTTTACGCGTCCAGCGTCAATTTTCCGAACAACAGCGTTCACCATCATAAAAAATATCGTTGTGACTATCGCGAGTAAGATTGACATGTTTTCCTCCTTCAAAATTAATGAAGATTTCTATCTTGAATGAATTTTGAGATTTCGTCGCCGACATAAAAAGCATTGTCTTTGAGCAAACAGTTCTACGATTTTGTTGGCAACAAACATACCACATTATTAACTAATTAATAAACAATATGATATGATGCGATGGCATTGTCGGGAGTGATGAATATGTCAACAGTCGTGTTGAAAAATACAACAAATTCATTCCGGGCGAATTCAATGCATTTTGCGTTTAATAGTTTTGGCCGAGCTTGAAGCTTTTTGGCTGATTTGGGTGGCGTCAAATGCTGGTAGCAAAAGAGACGAACTCTTCAATCGATTAAGCTTGTATTTGGAGATGAGCTTTGATAACGACAATTTTTGCTTTCATTCAAAATAGCTTTCGGAAAAGTCAGCTTGAAATATCGCAAACTGACAAAATATCGAAAAGACATGTCATTTGCGTCACTACGACTTCGCTTTTCAAAATCGTGGCGATTCATTGTTGCGTGCATTTTTTTGATGTTCAATTGATATGAGCGGCGGTCGAGAACTCCAGCAAAATGATCGGCCCGATTTTATTTCATTTTTTTGCTTTTTTATTGACATTTATAAAAAAAATCATAAATTATATTCTGTAAGCTATCATGAAAAAATCGCTTTGTATATTCTTGTCGGGAAAAATGAAAAGCAATCGATTACATTTAATCCGGATATTAGTCGCCACCCTATTCTTTCTTTCTCTTGTCAGTTTTTCTTCCCTGAAAATATATCACATTGCGCTTGATGAGACGAAACGAAATCACCAACTGATGCAAAAGGAAATGATTGTCGTTTCCGCAACTGGAATTCGGCATTATTTAACACATGTGACAGAAGACATTCAGCTATTAGCAGTTTCGCCCTGTTTGCAAAATATGGCAAAAGATGACTATAAATTGTTTTTAAATGATTTTTTCCTGGTTCATGCGCGTTCCAATCTCAAGGGGATATTTGTCACTGATGCAAATTTCAATACAATTTTTTCATTGCCCGATAACATTACCGAATATATTTTGGCCTTGCCGACAGGGGACATTCGCGATTTTCTGGAGAAAGAAGGTGGAAAAGCTTGGTATTCAAAAATCTTTCCCCTTGCAACCACGCAACGAGAGCTCGGCTATTCAGTAATTCTTCCGATATTTCGAAACGCCGGGATTGCCAAAAATGAGAACCGGAGAAATCAAATAATCGGTTACATTGGAGTCATTGCGAGTTTCGATTGGCTGGTCAAACATTATGTGACTCCGTTGGATCGCGAAATTCGCATGTCGGTGTGGCTGATGGACAGCGGCGGCCGTCTTCTTTTTCACTCGCATCATTCGGAAATGGTCTTGCGGAGTATAGAAAATGATTCAGCAGATTGCATGGAATGTCATTCTTCTTTTGATTGGCAAAAACGGATGCTTACTTCTGAAGCGGCTTTTGGTGAGTACACGGTGGGAAACGAACCCCGAAAAATAATGTCTCACATTACGCTTCAAATTCACAACGCGCGGTGGATGCTTGTCATTTCTTCCAATTTGTCAGATGTGACCGCCGTTTTGAGAAGTAAATTTTCTTTGTTTTTTGTACTGGTCATTTTCATTCTCGCATTCATTGTCATTACTGCTATTTATTTTTACCAAATGAACCTTAAACGAATACAAGCAGAAGAGGCTGAAAAACTGAGTCAGCAAAAAGAACTCTTGCATCTGCAAGCTTGTCAGGCATCCAAGCTGGCATCAGTGGGCGAACTGGTTGACGCCGTTGCTCATGAAATTAATACGCCCGTCAGTATCATCATGACTCAGGCAGATGCATTATTTTTAAAAATGAAAGAAGACCAGAATATATTCAGAGAAGAAATTGAGATTATTAAGAAGCAAGTCCAACGAGTGAGATACTACACCCATCGGCTGCTCAATTATTCAAAAAGTATGCCTTTTGAACCCAAACAAATTAATTTGTCAAGGCTGCTTGATGAGTGTTTGTTTTTATTGGCGCCCAGGTTTAGGGCGAGTAGCATTAAAATTATAAAAAATTATGCTCCACATTCACTCAACATTTCTGCGGATCGCAGACAGATTGAACAAGTTTTCATTAATATTCTTAACAATGCAGTTGATGCTATTGGCAGAAATGGGGAAATTAAATTAGAAACAAGGATAAGCAATAGAGATGACTCGAATGGGATGGAGATTATTATATCAGATACCGGAGAAGGGATTTCACCGGAAAATCTGCCACATATTTTCGAGACATTTTATAGCACAAAATTTGCGGCAAGGGGAACTGGTTTAGGGCTTTCCATTTCCAAGGCAATTATTCAGCGACACCATGGCAAAATTAGTGTCATTAGCGAACGTGGCGTCGGTACCACATTCAATGTTTTTCTTCCGGTAAATTCTAATAATGGGTCAGAATTATGAAAACGCGAGCCGCTCGAATTTTGGTTGTTGACGATGAAACGGATATGCTCAATGGCTGTAGTAAAATTATTCAAGCGTTGGGGTATATTCCCGCCACCGCTGCCAGTGGCGCGCTGGCAATAGACTTGCTTCAACAAGATGAATTCGATTTAATTTTATGCGATCTTTTCATGCCTGATGTGGATGGTAAGGAGGTATTAAAACAGGCAAAACAACTGGCGCCATTTACGCCGGTTGTGATTTTTACAGCTTACGGTACGATCGGCCGTGCCGTTGATGCGATGAAATACGGCGCCTTTGATTTCATCGAAAAACCATTTGATATCGAATATTTAAAAGTTCTCATCAAGAAAGGATTAAAACAACGTCGGCTTTATCAGGAACGAACAAATTTAATCAACCAACTCGAAGAAAAATATAGCTTTGAGAATATTATTGGAAAAAGCATGGCAATGCGCCGTATTTTTGATACGATTGAAAGTATTGCTAAAACTGATGCCAGTGTGCTTATTACCGGAGAGAGTGGTACTGGGAAAGAATTGATCGCTCGCAGTCTTCACGCCAGAAGTAATCGAAAAAAAAATCCTTTTGTCCCTGTAAATTGCAGCGCTTTTCCGGAAAGTCTGTTTGAAGCCGAACTTTTCGGGTACGAAAGGGGCGCGTTTACCGGGGCAAACAAACGCAAAATGGGCTTGCTGGAATTTGCCGATGGCGGTACTTTTTTCCTCGATGAAGTGTGTGAACTACCGAATTCTTTACAGGCAAAATTGTTACGGGTTCTTCAAGATCAGCGGCTTCGTCATATTGGCGGTACTGGGTTAATTCAAGTTGATGTCAGAGTGATTTCTGCTACGAATTGGGACCTTCAGCAAGCACGGGAGAAAGGTGTGCTTCGAGACGATTTTTATTATCGCTTGAATGTGGTAAATATTCATTTGCCGCCGCTTCGTGAACGACCCGAGGATATTCCTTTGCTAATGGAGCATTTTTTAAGAGAACAATTGAAATCCTCTCCCAAGTCCATTCAGGGATTTCACCCTCAGGTGATGGATTTATTTCAAGTGTACCCCTGGCCCGGGAATGTTCGCGAATTGGAAAATGTTGTCGAACACGCCATTTCATTGGCAAGAGGGGATGAAATTTTGCTGAATGACTTGCCTGAATCTATTTTGCAATTCGTGCAGAACCATCATGAAATTCAACCGTTGACTTCTTTACCTTTAGCTGAAGCAAAACGCCGTGCCATTGAAAAGACAGAGAAAACTTACCTTCTTGCTCTGTTAAAAGAATATCATGGGAATATCACCAAAATCGCTGAAAAATCAAAAATGACACGACGAAATTTACATCGCATATTAAATCGCCATGGTCTGAACCCAGCCGCCTGGCGAAATCAAAAGTGAGTCATTGATGTCCCATTGAAAGAAATTTGCTCTACAATGATTATCTTATAATATTTTCAATGAGTTAGTTGTGATTATAAAATTTTAAATGTGACATTCTTGACGCATGGGCTCCCTAACATTTTTTTCATTAGGAAGCTAATTTAGTCAATTTAATTTTGTCCATTGTTTTTATTAGAGTTATTAAGTTAGTAAATCGTAAAAGTATTTATTCCATTGTTATTTTTGGTACAATTATTGATTATACTTAGCTTTTAGCGAATAATAAATTTTTACCTCTAAAGCTTTTTGGGAAAAAGATTGAGAGAATCAATGGGCTGAGAAAATTATCTATTAACACACCGCACCTCTTAAAATCAAGGAGATTTTATCATGGGAAGCAAGAATAAATTTATAACAAAGTAATCATCAAAAGCGAAATTTTCAAAACGCTTCAAAAAGGCGAGAAAAATCATTGACGCAATTCGTAGTTAAACAAAAACATTGGAGGTTACAAAAGATGAAAATTAAACGTTACGGTTCAATCATCTTTTTAGCTGCTATGACGCTATTCATCATGGCAACGAATCAGATGGTTTTCTCGCAATCCAATTTGGATTGTAAATTGTGTCATAATTCCATTTATCAACAATGGTTAGCCGGAAGCCATTCCGACACGCAAATGGACGTTGCGGGTGAATTGGCGGAAGAACGTACCGGACAATCACCAGATACTGTATTGTATGGTTCGGATGCTGAAAATTGCATCGCTTGCCATGGAGCTTTAGCTGTTACAAAAAACGGCGGAATGACCGAAGCAGAGGCATTAGCGCATTTTTTCACGACGACTAACGGTGTGTTTACAGAATCTACTACTGCTGCTGACACAGCAAATTGGCCTCATACTTATTGTACCACCTGCCACAATGTTCCGACAGATCATCCGGCTTCCATGCCAGTTTTTGGCTATTTTAATTCCACAACTACCAACTACGATGATATAGGCAAAGTGGCGACTTTATGCGGGCGTTGTCACGGAAATATTCGTTTTGAAGGGACAGACCATCTGACCTACAATGCCTGGGACATGAGCAAACATTCTCTAACCCAGGATGACGTGGCTGATGAGTTAGCCGAAGAACGTACCGGTGAATCACCGGATTCGGTTATTGCTGGCTCTGATCCTGAAAATTGTATTGCCTGCCATGGGCCCACGGCTGTTCTTGCCAACGGAGAAATGAGTGAGGTAGAAGCACTTGACTATTTCTTTTCCACAGAAAATGGTGTTTTCTCTTCAAATACGGTTTCTCTTCATAAAGATGAGTGGCCCGATGTTTCTTGTATTTCCTGCCACAATCCACACACACCGAACGAAGTCTCTTATTTTAATTCCAGTACCAAGGAATATGAGACTATGGATAGCGCGGATAAATTGTGTGGGCAATGTCACGGAAATTTAAGATTTCCTGATACGGATCATTTATCCTATAATATTCTGAAAGGCATAGGCGCGTCCGGCGTTCAATTCAGCGAAACCATGTCCGGCGTCACTTGTACTGACTGCCACATGTACGCCAGCGATGTTGAGGAAAGCAATTCAACCATGTATCATGGTCATAGCTGGTCAATATTTGTGGCAGAGGAGAACGGAAGTGAGACAGTTTCCTGTCAAGCCTGTCATCAGGACAAGGACGCGACCGTTTCCCGATCAGACATCCAAACATATCAGGATGAGACGGAAGCGCGTCTGGATAGCGCTGAACAAAAATTTGCCTTAGCAGCAAGCCAGATGGAAGGCAACACAGATGCCACGCTGCAGGCCAAGTTAGCTGAAGCGGAAACCAATCTTGCTTTGGTCGAAGGAGACGAAAGCGGCGGCTTTCATAATCACAAATATCAAATGGATTTATTAGCAAATGTTATTCAAAATGCTAATGATATTCTTGCTGCAACGGGTGTTCAAGAGTATGGAGTCAAAAACCCTAGAACTTTTTCGCTTTTTCAGAACTACCCGAATCCATTTAACCCAACGACAAAAATTGCTTATGTGCTTCCTGAACGCACCCAGGTGACACTGGAAATTTTCAATCTTCTCGGAGAAAAAGTGAGAACGCTGGTGAACTCACAACAAAACGCCGGCGAGCACTCGGTAGTTTGGGACGCCAGAAATGATGTGGGAAAAGAAGTGCCGAACGGAATTTATATTTACCGGATTACAGCCGCTGAATACAAAAGCATCAGAAAGATGACTTTGCTTAAATAAATTTAGGGAAATTCCCACAGAATTAGCACATCATGGGTAAGCTTTGATTCTTCTAACAAAGCTTACCCATTTTTTTTAATTCATATCTTTTAAAAAAATTGAGTCATTGTTGTCTCATTTTCATGCCATAGTCCCACCTTTACTAATACATTATTAATTAAAGAATTAGAAATTATTTTTAAATATCTTGAGACACCAATGTCCCGGTTGTATATTTTTAAATTTAAAATTGTTTTGATTGTTTACGATTTTTTGTTGGTGTGCTTGATTTTTAAGGACTTATCCTATTATTTAATCAACGATGAAGCGGCACTTTATGTGAAGCTGGAATAATTTTTGAGTATTAATTTACCTAATTTGTAGTGAGGATTTCTTATGTTATCTCCAACATTCCTCTTAGGAAGCCAAAACATAGAAACTATTCAACTTTGTTATGAAGTGGCAGATGAACTTGGGTTTAAATTATTATTGGAAGAAAAAATTGAGGATTTTCTGCTTGCTATTCAACAAAGTGAGTATCAGGTAATTCTTTTTGATCTTGAACTGGGAAGTTGGGATTCGTTAAAATCAATAAAATTAATTCGTCGAATGAGACCCAAAATACCGCTACTTGTTTTTGCTTCCGGATTAAATAGGAAATTTGGGGGAAAAATTTTGAGTGAAGGTGTGTTTCAGTTGATGGCACCACCGCTAAATAAAGAACAATTAATTATGTCGTTGGGAGCAGCTTTTAAACAGCATCAAGAATATTCTTAATCTGCTTAAGAATACAGAGGACTTCTGAAGTTTTAATATAATTGTCGCATATTTTATTTTTATCATAAAATATTTTATTAAAGGATTAAACTTGAGGAGGATAAAATTTGGACTTGAACAGAAGAAATTTCCTAAAATTCACGGTTGCAACAGGAACAATGGGCGCTGCGAGTGCTGTTCAGAAAGTTAAAGCTTCGACTCCCAAACCAGATTCGGGTGACTGGGCAGGTGTCTTGCTGGATACGACGGTTTGCATTGGCTGTCGTAAATGTGAATGGGCGTGTAAAAACATCAATAAACTTCCCACTGAACCCATAGAAAGTTATGAAGACAAATCAGTCTTTAAGAAAATGAGACGCCCTTCTGCAGGAGCATATACTGTTGTCAATCAGTTTGAAAATCCTAAAAGTCCTGAAAAGCCCTATTACGTAAAATATCAGTGCATGCAATGTATTGACGCTGCCTGTGTTTCTGCTTGTATCGTAGGAGCGCTAAAAAAAGATGCAAAGACAGGAGCAGTTATTTATGATCCCTGGAAATGTATTGGCTGCCGCTATTGTATGGTTGCCTGTCCTTTTCAAATTCCTGCCTATGAATATGATAATGCTTTAACACCGCAGGTGAGAAAAAGCACTTTTTGTTACCAAAGATTATCCAAATATCAGGGGCGGCCGGCCTGCGTCGAGATTTGTCCGGTTCAGGCAATGACTTACGGGAAACGATCAGAATTAATCGAGATAGCGCGGCAGAAAATCAGAACTTATCCAGACAGGTATGTTGATCATATTTACGGCGAACATGAACTGGGAGGAACCGCGTGGCTATACCTTTCAGGTAAGCCAATGACTGAAATGGGCATGAAGAAATTTGGCGAACGGCCCATTCCCACTTATACCGAGCCGGTTCAACACGGAATTTTCAAACATTTTGTTCCCCAAATTTCTCTATTTGCTTTGTTAGGCGGTATTATGTGGCTATTTAAAAAGAGAGACGAGGTTGAAGGCAAACGGGAGGGAGGTGAAGAATGAGCGGACATATTCAAGCAGCTCCGATAGAAAAAAAATTCTTTACGACTGGTGTCAAAATTTTAATCGCTATATTTGGCATCGGCATGGCATTCGGATTATATCGTTTTATTTTCAGTTTAGGTTCCGTGACCCATTTAAATGACCAATATCCGTGGGGACTCTGGATTGGCGTTGATGTATCCAGTGGCGTTGCCCTGGCTGCCGGAGGTTTTACGACCGCAGCGCTCATCCACATTTTTTACCGGGACAAATACGCAGTTATTGGTCGGCCTGCTCATCTCACTGCCATGCTGGGGTACACCTTTGTGGCGATCGGATTATTATTTGATCTGGGACGATGGTATAATGTCTGGCATCCACTGCTGCCCACAATGTGGCAGGGAAATTCAGTTCTATTTGAAGTGGGTATGTGCGTGATGCTTTATTTAACTGTTTTGTATATTGAATTCATTCCCATTGTCACAGAAAGATTTATCGGACATTCTCCCAAATGGATAGATGCAATCTTAAAATTTCTGGATAGAATTTTCAATAAAATTATGTGGATATTCATTATTCTTGGTGTCTTGCTTTCATGTCTCCACCAATCTTCACTCGGTAACTTAATGGTAATTGCACCTTATAAAATGCACCCGTTATGGTACACTCGTGTTATGCCGTTGCTCTTTTTAACATCTGCGATCGCAGTAGGACTTCCTATGGTCATGTTCGAATCAATCTGGGCGTCCTGGTCATTTAAACGAAAACCGGAAATGGATGTTCTTTCTCCCCTGTCAAAGGTAGCAGCAGTCATCATCGCTATTTATTTTTTCATGCGCATTATTGATTTGACCATCCGAGAAGCCTGGGGTTTTGCATTTGAAGGAAGTTTGCAGAGTAATATGTTTTTTCTTGAATTTGTAGTAGGATTAGTCATTCCATTAATTATGTTACTATTCGAAAAAGTAAGAAGATCACCAAAGTTGCTGTTTATTGCATCTGCACTTTATATTTTATTTGGCGTTCTTTTGAATCGAGTCAATGTTTTTTTTATCGCCTATCAGCCTCAGTATGCTGAAAAACAATACGTTCCGGCCATCGGCGAATTTGCTGTAACCATCGGATTGATTGCAGCGCTGATTTTACTTTATCGAATTATTGTTAGCATTTTTCCCATATTACCTGCTCATGAGAAGCAAGCTTGAAAAATATTTGATAAAAATTTGGAAAAGGAGTGATGAAAAATGTTTAAGAAATTAGTATCGTTAATTTTTATTTTTGTAGTTGGTTTTGTAACAGTACTGACTGCGCAGGAGAGAAAAATAAGCAAGCTCCACAATACGATAAAAGATTTAAAATGTTCTGCCTGTCATGAATGCGTCAATCCCACCACAAAAAATCCGTGTCTCAAGCTTAAAGATTCATTTTTTTTGGACAAGGATATTAAAATATCACGAGATAGACTGCCGGCAGACTCGATAATTATTTATGAAATAGAAGAAAAATATGGTCCTGTAAAATTCGACCATAACAAGCATTTGCACATGGCAGAAACTTTGGGTGATTGTGCAGATTGTCATCACCACACGCCATTAAAAAAGAAGTTTCCTAAATGTAGTGAATGTCATGAACCAGATTTTTCAATGACAAATTTAGCAGAAATTGAATTAAAAGCAGCTTATCATCGAAAGTGTGTAGGATGCCATGTAGAATGGAGTAAAAAAACAGATTGTAACTATTGTCATTCAACAAATGGTAAAAATGGTGAAAAAACAAGCTATACACGACCGGCGCTACGCCAACCTAAAAAGCCTAACGAGTTGGTCTATTTTTGTCGCTATTTTGAAGGTCCCTATGTGAAATTCTCGCATGAAAAGCATTCAACCAAGCAGCAGTTAGTATGCGCCGATTGTCATACCAAAGGGAAATGTATCGCCTGTCATTATCAGAATGCTGAACAACCACCATCGATAAGTGTATTGGCTCGAAAAGGTGTCCATGGTACCTGTATGCTCTGCCATGATGTTGACAATAAGGAAAAGTGCGGTAAATGTCATTTGAAAAATGTAGATAACAAAAGCTCATTAATCAATAGTATTTCGATAAAAAAATTCAGTCACCAAAATCAGAATTTGAATAAAACGAAAAAGATGTCGAGCAAAACAATGAATTAAACTTTAAGGAGGTAACGTTGAGTTCATTATTTGGAGAAATAAATCGCCGGGATTTCTTTAAGTACAGTGCGATGACAGCGGC
>JAADFU010000191.1 GCA_013152715.1 Calditrichota bacterium | reverse complement strand
AAAAAATTGCCCTTTCAGGCGGAGCAGGTTCAATTGACTCACTGGCTGGGCGATTCCACGCATAGCAATTTTTTCAATCAATGGCTGGAAGACAGTAAAGACATCGAACGGATTCCGGGTGGAGGAATTGGCGGCAGCATTTACGATGCTGCTGTTTTGGTCAATCTGGACGCCGAGGGACAGGCGTTCTGGTATAGCCGTAAAAGTCACTATCTGGAAATAGACGATTTGGAAAAAGCGGGACCTGACACTCTGTTGCCGGTCAAATCTGACGGCTCGGTGGAAATAAATATCGGCATGAGGCTGCATCAGGTTTCACTGTTGACTTTGCGTCCCGAAGGTGCAACAGCGGTTTCCGAAAATAAAGAAATTTCTTTTGAGAACAAAATCAAATGTTCAATTTTTCCCAATCCGTTCAATCAGCGCACAGTGATTCAATTGAATTCCGTAGCTGGAGAAGTGGAAATTGCGATTTACAATCAATTGGGGCAGCTTGTTTTTAGAGATTCAAAAACAATTGCTGATTCTGATAATTTTCAATTTGTCTGGAATGGTCGAAATATTTCCGGTCAAGCGCTGCCGTCCGGAGTTTATTTTCTCAAGGTAAAATCTTCCCGGCAGGTGCTGGTGAAGAAAATGCTTTTGCTTCGTTGATGTAATTAACTTTTTAAGATATAAACCACAAAGTCACCAAGGCCCAAAGAAAAAAATTAAACTTTGTGTCTTCGAGTCTTGGTGGTTTAAATAAATTGTATTGATAGCACGCGGATGACACTGATGACACGGATACTCACGGATTTTTTTATCTTTTATCCGTGTAAATCCGCGTCATCCGTGGCCTATAAAAAAGATTGATTGATAACAAGTAAAAAAGAATTCATCGCTTAAAAAATGCTTTTTTACATTTGAAAAAAAGTTGCTGTGGAAAGAGTGCATGAACATGTGTAATCAGAGCCGAAGTAAAATATTTTTTATAATTTTTATTACTTTGGTCGCTTGCAGCAAAAAGCCCGAGTTTTTCATCAACTCCATCGGCATGAAAATGATTCGCATTGAGGCAGGGACTTTTCGTATGGGCGACCTTTCTGGAAAGGGACAATGGGACGAGCGGCCGGTTCATCAGGTTACTATCAGTCAGCCTTTTTACATTTCCGAAAGGGAAGTTACTATCGAACAATTCCGTAAATTTCGTCCTGATTATGAGGGAAACGAACGTTACGCACCCTACGTCACGGGGATTAGCTGGCACGAGGCGAGTGAATTTTGCCGCTGGTTGAGCGGAAAAGAGGGCAAAACTTACCGTCTGCCCACCGAAGCGGAGTGGGAATATGTGTGCCGAGCAGGAACGGAAACGCCTTATTCCAGCGGACAACAGCCGCCGGCTCCGGGAAAAGCCAATCCCTGGGGCGTGCGCAATATGCACACTGGTGTGCTGGAATGGTGCTACGATTGGTATGGTCCTTATTCTGACGAACCACAGACAAATCCGGTGGGTGCAGAGCAGGGATTTGCCCGTGTGGTTCGCGGGGGATTGCCGGATACTTTGACGAAAAAGTTTGAACATCCGGAAATTTTTTATGCGCGTTCCGCCAATCGAGCGGGAATCGCCCCGGGATTTTCCGGGCTTGTGCCAGACATAAAATTATCGCCCCCGGTGATTCCTGACTCTGAAAAAACGCCGGCGTTCAGAGGTCTGGTCGGCGTGTATTACGATTCAGACCATCTGTGAAACCGCTGCGAGTGGGAACTGTTCTCGTTGTGGATTCAGATAGTTTGAAACTGCCCCATTTGAACGATTGGTCTGTTCACTGGCGGGGAAGCATTGTTGCTCCGGTTTCAGGAGAGTTTAAATTTTCTGCAGCGACAGATTTTCGTTTTGAATTGATTGTTGATGACAAAAGGATAATTGACCGCTGGAAAGATGGAAATAGACAGAGCGGTTCCATCCGTCTGCAAGCTGGAAAATTTTATCCCATTGAAATAAAATATGGGCATAACGGCGGAGATACGTTTTTTCAACTTTTCTGGGAAGCAGAGGGACTGGAAAAGCAGATTATCCCGGCTTCTGCTTTCCATTTCAGTCGCGCCGACGAAAAACTGGTCAGTTATGAATTTCGAAAAAAAGTGTGGAAAAAATGGAAACGGTCGAATATCGGTTTTCGCGTGGTCATGGCGCCGCTGCCGAAAACAAAACCAATCGCTGTTCAGCCGCCATTTGTGCGCCAATGCGTTAAGTCCGGCGGCAAGTATGTTGTAACCGCTCCGCAGCAACCCTATTTTCGGAAAAGATACTTGCTCCCCATTCCGCCGGATAATACTCCGCCGGAGGAAAACTACGCGGTTGGGCTGTCTCCGATTTTCAGACCGCACAATCACAGTCCAGGACTCATTGTTTTCCCCAACGGCGATGTCATGGCAGTGTTTTTCTCCGCTATTGAGGAAGATGAGCCAGAAGTTTCGCTCATCGCCTGTCGGCTGCGTTTTGGCGCGGACCAGTGGGACATGCCATCTCCGTTTCTGGATTTCCCCGACGCCAATGATGTGGCACCATTGCTCTGGAACGATGGTGATTCCACTTTTCTCTTCTGGGCAAATTTGCATTTGCGGGGCACTTTTCCCTTTCAGTGGATTGTCACGCACGATAACGGCGCAAGCTGGAGCGAAGTTCAATATCCGAAATCCGTGCGGTTGGTCGCTCCTTACACGCCGCAACCGATTACTTCTGCTTTTCGCGACCGAAACGGAACCATGTATGTTGCCTGCGATGGCTTGGGACCTACTTCATTGCTCTGGACGAGCGAAGACAATGGTAAAACATGGTATGACACCGGTGGTCGCACTGGCGCCCGGCATACCGCTTTTGTTTTGCTGAAAGACGGCACTATTTTCGGCATGGGAGGCAAAGAGGCAAATATCGACGGCTACATGCCGATTTCCATGTCCCGTGACCGCGGGAAAAACTGGCGCATTACTAAATCTGAATTTCCCGCGTTGGGGAGCAATCAACGTCCGACCATGATTCGTCTTCAGAGCGGCAGGCTGTTTCTGGCTGCAGATTTCCAGCGCAGTGACGGATTTCAGCCACCGGGAATTTCGAGAAGAGGAGCTTATGTCGCGCTTTCCGATGACGAAGGAAAAACCTGGCGCATCAAACCGTTGCCTGGCGTGCAATTGCACGAGAGACCAAAAAAAAGAGCGCTCATGAGGGGCGGCACGCTGGGCTACCCGGTGGCGCGGCAGGCACCTAATGGCATGATTCATCTCATTACTACAATGAACGAGCCGTGTCTTCATTTTGAATTCAATGAAGCCTGGATTTTGAGCGATGAAAATCCATCGCAAGATGAAATTATGAAATCAACGGCGAAAAAAATTGCCCGGGTTCAACGTTTTGAAGAGTATTATGCCGATGGCAAGCTAAAAGCAATATGGCACGGCGGTGTGGGGGACGATGGACGCTTCTTACTGCACGGGAACGAGGTCTGGTTTTATCCGAATGGAAAAAAGCAGTGGGAAGTTACTTATGAATTGGGAAATAAAATCGGAAGGGAAACTTTCTGGGACCGCCAGGGAAAAATTCTCTGGCAATGGGAGCATCACCGCGATGGTTCGGCGGTATGGACTCAATTCTGGAAAAACGGAAATAAGAAGTCGGAATCTCACTGGAAAAATAAGCGCGCTGTGGGTAGAGCGCAGCGGTGGAATAGACAGGGGAAATTGATTTTGGATAAAGTTTTCTAAAATGATTAAGAGAAATAGCACGCGGATGACATGGATTATGCGGATTCCCGCGGATTAAAAAAGATGAAACCTTTCGAAGGTTTTGAACCTTCGAAAGGTTCTCTAACAGGTTGAAAAAAATCCGTGAAAATCAGTGGCATCTGTGTTATCCGTGGTCTATAAAAAATACCACTCCAAATCATCGAACGTAGTCAAATAGCTCTAAGGAGAAACAGATGACTTTGTTAT